>JAQWCT010000047.1 GCA_028705785.1 Sulfurospirillaceae bacterium
GTCAAATCTGCTAGTGCTAAATTTCCAAATATTGATACATTTATTTTTGCAAACTCTTTTAAACAAGATACTGCATTGCAAGATAAAGCCGCAGATATGTCACGCCAATATGGATTTACTGTCGTTGTGTGGAGTTGGGAAGAAATTGAAGGATTACTCGAAAAAAATCTAAAGGTAGCAAAACAGTATTATCCTCACCTCTTTGATAAAAGCATATTAACCGAGCAGGACATAAAACAAAAATTTCAAGAAAACTCAGTTGTTTTACTTTCTTCATCAAGTTTCTACATTGAAAAAACCTTTATTGAAATGCCCGAGGTTGATAAGATTTTTGAGTTTATTGAGAGTGAAAATTATCAAGATGATTTATTGATTTTAACGGGTAAAGCTGGCATTGGTAAAACTGCTTTATTAAGTAAAATCCAAATTAGGCTTATAGAAAATCATACAGCATATTTAAGTATTAAAAGTGATAAATTTGACTTAGAAAGTAAAGATTCTTTTTCAAAGTGTTTTGGAGTTGAAAATATTTTACACTCAATAAGACAGTTAGCAAGAAAAGAAAAAGTTGTTGTATTAATCGATCAATTGGATGCTTTATCGTTGACGATGTCGTCAAATCAAAAAACAATAACTTTTATCTTAGAGTTTATAGAGCAATTAAAGTACATTTCAAATGTAAAAATCATTGCTTCTATTCGAGAGTATGATTTAAAAAATGATCCATTATTTAAAAATTTAGATGATTCCAAAAAGATTATCACGCAACCGTTTAGTTTTGAGTATGTCAATAAAAAACTAAAATCTTTTATAAAAGAATCTACAAAATTAAGCAATACTCTAATTGAGTTATTGCGAACACCTCTGCATCTTTCTATTTTTATAGAGCTATATCCTAATGACGATAGTTGTATCTCTATCAAAACGCTTCAAGATTTATATGACAAATTTTGGGAGCAAAAAGTTAATAGTAAATTGATAGATCAAGCGGTGAGGCAAAATGTTATCAAGTTATTAAATGCGATAGTTCAAAAAATGAACGAAATAAAAAAAATTGAAGTTCCTATTTTATACTTTGTAGATGAATTTGAAGAAGCGCTGAGTCTTTTGTTGAGTAATGGTATTTTGAAACAAGAAAACAAGAAAATTTCATTTTTTCACCAAACATTTTACGATTATGCCTTTGCTAGAGATTTTGCAAAAAAAGGTGTCTCTTTATTTGCGTATATTTTAACAACATCTCAGGATTTGAGCATAAGAGAGCAATTCAAACAAATTATTCAGTTTTTAAGAGGAACGGATGATGAAAAATATTTATTAGAACTTGAAACTATTTTGTATTCAGATAAAGTGAGATTTCATATCAAGCTTTTACTGATTTCATACCTTGGAAGTCTCGAAAATCCGACAGCTGAAGAATTTGCATTTATTCAAAAGCTTTTTAGAGATAACGAAAAATTTGAAAAATATTTTATTGAGAGTTGGATATCTTCTGATTGGTTGGTTTATTTTAAAGAGGCATATTTTTTTACTAATGAGAATTTTAAAACATATAATTTACATCACAGGATAGAGATATTTGTCAATAAAGAGCCAGCGTTAGTTTTAGAAATATTGGACAAGTGCGAATGTGATGCTGAAATAAAAAATGAAGCCATTATGTTGTCTTTAGAAAGACTCGATAAATGGGATGAGCCTAGTTTTGAAGTTTTCCAAAAATATCATCATTTAATTTATGAGAGTAATGTAAGATTTTCTATTGAACAAGTTTATAAAAAAGTTTATTTTTTCAATCAAGAATATGCAATTAGCTTATTTTTTAATTTTTTAGATACAAGTATAGAAGAAGCGAATGAGCATGATATAAAAGAGCTTTTAGATTATACTTGGTTTGAAATATTTGAATTTTTGTTAGAAACAGATAATATCAATATATTTCAGAGGTTATTAAAATCAATCCAAAAAATTAGCGATAAATTTAAAAATGAATATTCTAAAAAAGAGTTTTTAATTACGGATCAAGTGTTTGACTCCTTTATGTGGCAATTTGAAGAGTCGCTCCATAGAACATGGAGTTTATATAGAAAAACTCTTCAAAAAATATCCCAATTAGCACAAGATGATAAAGATAGTTTTTTAGAACTGATGAAGCCGTATCAAGATACCTGTTATCTTGCGCTCATTGCCTTTTCAATTTTTGGCTATTCCAAAAATCCGCAAGAATACAAAAATGAAATATTGATATTATTGACCAATCTAAAGCTTTTAGAAGAGATATCCTTTGAGCACGATGATGGATATGAATTTGCGCTGGTATTAATGAAATCATTTCAACTCTACGATGAAGCAGATCAAACAAAAATATTTCATTCTATCCTTCAAGTAAATCCAGAATGGGAGAGAAGTGCTTTTTTAGGTAAATGGGATCAAAAATCTGTATATCTTGGCACTTATAGAGGACTTCAAAAATATAAGCTTTTATGCCAGCTTGATATTGAGTCAATACGAAAATTTGGTTATTTTAAAGAATTTCACGAATTACAAAGAAAGTTTTATTGGTATAAATTAGAAAAACCGCATAAGGCTGAAGGTGGTTTTGTTGGAGCACCTTTGAGCACAGAAGTGTATAAAAAAATGAACTTGAAGCAGTGGCTTCAATCGATGAAAGTTTTTAATGGAACAGAATCAAGAAAAAGTGTAACTATGTCTTCAAGAGGTAATAGAACAGAACATCATAGGCAATTTGAAAAAGAAGTTACAGAAAATCCAAATAATTTTTTTGATTTTTTAATGCAGTTAAAAGCAGAAAGTATCCATCCCGATTATTTATCTGCTGGATTGAGTGGGCTTATAGCCTCTAACGCTGATGAGGAAAAGATTTTAAAGATTGTTCACTTCTATGCTGATATAGATAATGCTTGGTTAAAACGAACTCTTTTAAAAGCTATGAAACATTTAATACAAAAAAACAAGTTTGATGATAGCCTCATAGATATCTTAGAGGCTGACCAAAATATCAAATGTGAAAATTTAGTCCAAGAAGAAAAGAAATTTCAAACAATAGATAATCATATTTCTCGTGCAATTAACTCTTTTGAAGGTGATTTTGCCGAATTACTGCCTTTAGTCTATAAAAGTGTCATGCATAATAAAGAAGCGAAAAAAAGAATTTTAAAGCTTATTAATAATGTGATTGAACAAAATGTAGATTTCGTCATGTTTGGGCTATTGAGAACTTTAGGCAATATTGATTCGGTCGATAAAAATTTATTTGCCAGCCTTCTACTTGACATCGTAAAAAAAGATAAGACTGGACAAGTCTCAATTTATTCTTTTCGAAATTTTCATTATTTATACATCAATAGCTTGGTATCAAAAGAACAGTTAATCGCATTTATTAAAAAGTGTCTATCTTTTGCACAACAAGTCAAAGATAAAGAAGATTCTAGTTATGTACGCAACTTAGGTATGTTCTTGTTTTATTACTATTTGTATGAAAAGGATGAGATATTTGAAGAATTATTGAATGAGGCAATTGATTCAAATACTCGTGTTATTCCTGGTATATTGCATCAAATATTTGAACAAGAAATACACTCAAAAGATGCAGAAAAGGTTAAAAAGTCAAAAGAATTTATTCTAAAATTTAAAAACACTGAAAGCAACGATTATTTTTACACATTTGATTTAAGAAAAATGAATGGTTTAAACTTTATTCAAAATGACTTTGATTTTATAAAAAACTTAGCGCAATCTACACATATAAAAAAAGAAATGCGCAGTTTTATAGAATATTTGCAAAAGGAATATCATTTAGACACAACTATTTCTGAAAAAATCTTTGAACTTTTAGAGGAACTAATACACAATATTGATTCCCACAAAGACATGGGTTATTATGATCCAAGTCCTTTGATAGAGTTTATTTTAGAGCTTAATACTAGAACAAAATCTGATGAAAAGAAGATCCTTATATTAGATTTAATGGATAAATTTTTAATGAGTGACTCATTGAGGCATACTACCAAATCTGTTATTGATTGATAAAATCAATGAATGGAAAAAAAGAAAGCTAAACTTTTAACGCCCACTCTCATAATACAAATCTTCCATATCAATAAAATAGTTTAAAAGTACCAGTTTATTTTTGACACCCTCTTGCTCAAATATCTCATTTTTGTGCGGTGCATAGTGTGTCAAGGTGTGATTGATAAGCTCTTTGAGTTCATAAATTTTATCGTAACTGAGCACTTCGTAAAGTCTCGGTAGTTCTTCAAAAAAGGCTATAAACGCATTGGCATTGTCTACATTCACTTTTTTGACACCAACACTTTTCATCATTTCAACCATGGCGTAGTCACAAGGTTCACGATTAACGGGGTACCATTCAAAGAGCGTTTCAACGACGCAAATAAGTGAAGATAGATAATTATCATCGCTTTCATCGCAAATACCACCAAATGTAGTGGCTAGAAAATTGATAAGTTTTTGGTCAGTTGTGAGTGTTTTGCTTTGGCTTATAGATATTTCTACTGAACCTACTACATCATATTCAACCATTTTTGACACAAACCAATTAAGCGAAGTAGCTCTATCTTGCGTTTTGTAAATCAACCGACTCAGTGTTGCTATCAGTAAACCAAATCGTTTGGAAAGGTGGATAAAAAACTTTTTATGCTCTTCGTTGTTTTCATCATAGAAGTTCTTGAAATGGTCTATTACTTGCTCAAAACTATCGGGGATAAGATTCATCTTTCCCCAGATAATTTGCTCTAAATGCCCCTCGTACATTTTAAATTCATTTTCAATATCGTAGTTATAGTAATCTTGCGAAACATAGTCGATAAAGTCCATAATTGCATGATAGATATGCTTCGCAAAATTTATCATCAGTGGTATTTCTAAAGTTGCTCTTGCTCTTTGCTCATTGGTAATCTCACTTTTTTTAATGCTAAGCAGAGCATTTTCAAACTGCACTCTTGCGCTTTTATGCTCCACTCCCTCTTCAAGCTTTACAACCTCATCAAGATAGCGATAAAACTTTTGCATCTGTGCATCGCTTAGAGTACTTAGATAAACAAGAAGCATGTTTGTATCGGTACTACTTACAAATTCGTTAAACTCTGGACTACTTAGTGCTACAAGGCTATCGACTGTATTGGAAGCAAAATCAATATTTTTAAATTGTCTATTTTTTATCTTTAGCCAGTTTGGTACATCCCGTGTATCATCGGGCACATTACCGCGTTTGAACAAGTCTTTAAAAGTTTTGAGTATTGACACATTTGTTCCTTGTGTATTTTTGTGATTATACACAAAAGAGAGTGCATACAAATACCTTCATGACAAAATCTTTTTACCTCGATTTTCGTTACAATACCCTTTTTATAAATCTTTAGAGTTATTAAACTAAAAGGTTGCTATATGAAACTTATCTCATGGAATGTCAATGGTATCAGAGCCGTTGCTAATAAAAACGCTTTTGCGTGGGTTGATGAAGTTTGTCCAGACATCTTGTGTCTACAAGAGATTAAAGCCGAAGCGGAGCAGATTCCCACCACACTTTTTGCACATTCCTTTACATGTAAGCATGTCAACTCTGCTTCTAAAAAAGGGTACTCTGGCACGATGAGTTTTTCAACGCTTCCTTTTGAGAAGACTGACACTGCTTGGCACATCGACCATACGCACGAGGGACGCATCTTAGAACATCATTTTGGTGATGTTATCTTGTTCAATGTCTATTTCCCGAACGGTCAGCAAAATGAAGAACGATTAGGGCATAAGATGAAGTTTTACCGCGATTTTTTAGCGCATTGCCAAAGTCTTCGTGCGCAAGGAAAAGGTATCATCATCTGCGGCGATGTCAACACCGCACACCGTGAAATTGACCTTACTCACCCCAAAGCCAACGAAGATACTTCAGGCTTTTTGCCTAGTGAGCGCGCATGGATAGACTCCCTTTTAAGCCATGGCTACATCGACACCTTTAGACATATTCATGGAGAAAAAACAGAATGCTACTCGTGGTGGTCATACCGCGCAGGAGCAAGGGCTAGAAATGTGGGATGGAGAATTGACTACTTTTTTATCTCCAAAGAACTCGAACATCGCCTCAAAGATGCGTTTATCTTAACCCACATTGAAGGCTCTGACCACTGCCCTGTGGGCATAGATATAGAGCTTTGAAGCTTTACATGTAAAGGATTATTATGAACGGAAACACGAGAACAAACATCACCAAAGGACTTAAAGTCAAAATCGTCCTCAAAGCAGACCAACGCAGTGGCAAACTCACAGAGGGCATCGTCAAAGACATCCTAACCAATTCTCCCACCCATCCACATGGCATCAAAGTGAGATTAGAAAGTGGCGAAGTAGGACGGGTTAAAGAAATCTAAATATCTTCCCCAAACACTAACTTCCAAAAAGCCTTATACGCGACGATTTCTTGTGTTTTTGGCGATAGATTTTTCAGCACATCTCTTGAAACTTCAACTTTTTCGAGCAACTCGTCATGACGGTCGCCGCCTATATCGAACGCGGTTAAAAAGTGGTACGGGTGGTCCTCTATCAGTTTCGCCCACTCGGGTTTAAGGACATTTCGTTTGCTCCAAATGGTTGCGTGGTATTCTCCACTTGGCTTGTACATGGAGTTTGCATCGCCAAAAGCGAGGTCAAAGTAGAGGTTGGGATGGCGCTCCATCAAACCTCGGATAAACTCAGGCGTATAGTGTTGTGCACGGTTACTGTAGCGAATTTGCGCTAGATGACACCAGATGACTTTCGCATTTGGGTAAGTTTGAAGCATCTTTTCTAAGGGGTCAAATAAAGCATCTTCAGCTTCATAGTGAATTTGAAACGATTTGCCTGAACTTTGGGCGTAAGCAAACAAAAGATGCCCTGCCTCTGAGTCGATGGGGATGCTCACATCACGGTACAGTTCATTGCGTTTGACATGCCTTGGGGAAGGATAATGGCGAAATTCAAACTCGCCTAAAAGTGGATAGTTGTCTTTCGTAGCTTTGGCGATGGTCTCTTTCACAAATCGCACAGGCTCTTTTGTCCATGATGGGTAAATTGCCGCCGTCGTTGTTGGAACATAGCGATACGGGTCAACACCCAGCAAAGAACGAGGTGCATCGTGCCACACTTTTGCCTCTTTTTCGTACGCATCATCCCCTATCTGAGGCGAAAAAGCGATGAGTGCGACACCTGAGGTATCCATCATTTTGGCATATTCTATCAGGTTAAATTTTCCGGGGTTAAAGGAGGATTCTATATCGATGAGCGGAATGACACCATTGCTTCGTATCTCTTCTATCCGTTTTGCCCACATGATTTTAAGCTTTTCTATTTCAAAAGGCGTGTCAATTTTTTCTACCGATGAGAGGCTTTTAGAACTAGGAAGTGGGCTAATCTCTTGTGCCACTAAAGCGGAAACAACCCAAAGAATCATCACGAAAATTTTCATTACACACCTCCTGAAAAATCTTTTAAATTCTATTGTAACACTATTTAAACTAATTTGCTACAATCACACAAAGGAGTAAAAATGGAAAATATCACCCCAGAAAGTCTTTTTGAAGCACGCCGTCATTTCCTCAAACTCGGTGCTGGAGCACTAGTCAGCAGTAGTGCTGTATCCCGATTATTAGCAGATTTGCCTAAAGATTTGAGCCTCAAATATACCCCAGATACCAATCCTTTAAAACTTACCCTCAACACGGAAGAACAAGCGACTAATTATGTCAATTTTTATGAATTTTCTACCGACAAAACAGCCCCCGTCAAACTCTCCCAAAAAATGAAAACAAACCCTTGGAATGTTGGATTTTTTGGCGAACTTAAAACAGAACAAATGCTTGATGTTGACGACCTCATCGCTAAGTTTGGACTAGAAGAGCGCATTTACCGTTTTCGCTGTGTCGAGGGCTGGTCGATGGTCGTTCCGTGGATTGGATTTCCGCTTTATAAACTCTTAGACTATTTGGAGCCAAACGCCAAAGCGAAGTTTGTTAAGTTTACCACCAGAAACGAACCCTCCATGTTCCCAGACCAAGCCAAAGGTATCTTCGCCTCCATCAAACACCCTTATGTTGAGGGTTTGCGCATGGACGAAGCACGACATCCACTCACCTTTATCGCTGTGGGCATGTACGGCAAACGATTACTCCCACAAAATGGCGCACCCATCCGCCTCGTAGTCCCATGGAAATACGGCTTTAAGTCCATAAAATCCATCGACCTCATCGAATGCGTAGAAGAGCAACCACTCAATACATGGCAAGTACAAGACCCCAAAGAATACGGCTTCTACGCCAATGTCAACCCAAAAGTTGACCACCCACGATGGACACAAGCCAAAGAAAGAGTACTCGGAAAACTCACCAAACAAGACACACTACCCTTTAACGGCTACGAAAAAGAGGTCGCATCACTTTACGCAGGCATGGACTTAAGGAAACTCTTTTGAAAATCCTCCTCGTCCTCCTTGCCCTACTCCCATTAGGCGTTGCCTACTATCAATTAGACAACGCCATCGACCCCATTAAGATGCTCTACTCATACACAGGCATCGGAGCGATTTCGCTTCTTTTACTCTCACTCGCCCCCTCTACATATAAACGAATTTGCTCTATAAACTGGCTTCGCTACCGCAAAACTATCGGCTTGCTCGCTTTTGTCTATGCTCTCTTACATGTAAGCATTTTTGTCGCCTTAGACAGTGAATTTGACTTTGTCACTATTTTCGAAAAAAGCCTCAAAAAGCCGTTTATCTATGTTGGACTTATCGCTTTTATCATCGTGCTTTTGATGGCGCTCACTTCATTTAAAAAACTTTTCGCCAAGTTTTCAAAGTACCATAAAGCCGTCTATCTCGCTTTAGCTTTGGCACTTTTGCATAGCTTTTGGGCGCAAAAGGTTGCTGGGGTGTTTGAGTATGGCATCGTTGCTGTTGGTGTGGTGCTTTTGGGGGAGCGAGTTTGGGCGAAAATGCACCATAATTTTAAGTAGAACACAATCATCCATTTGCTAAGATCAGTTCAATTTTAAAACCACATTTTGTAAGGCACATCCAGTGACAATTCCCTCTTCTATAAATCTTGCGCAACCCAAACCATTTTTAAAATGGGTCGGTGGAAAAAGAGCTTTAGTACCAGAGATTATTGCTAGAATGCCAGAAAAATTCAACCACTATTTCGAGCCATTCGTGGGTGGGGGAGCTTTGTTTTTTGAACTCAAAAAACGAGGAATGCTAGAAGGCAAAAAGTCCTATCTTTTTGATGCGAACAAAGAACTTATCAACACTTACAACACTGTTAAAAATAACCTTTATAAACTTATCGAAATTTTAAAAGAATTTCAGCAAAAACACTCACATGATTTTTATTACCAAATAAGAGCGATGGATCGAGAAGAAAACTTTAGCCAACTATCAGAAGTTATAAGATCTGCGCGATTTATCTATCTCAACAAAACATGTTTCAATGGACTTTATCGAGTTAATAGTAAAGGCTTTTACAATGTACCAATGGGCAGATACAAAAACCCAACCATTTGTGATGAAAGTTTAATCCACTGCGCAAGTAAAGCTTTACAAGACACAGAAGTCTTACATGTAGACTTTGCAAAAGTGTTAGATTTTGCCAAAAAAGGGGACTTTGTTTACTTCGATCCACCTTACTATCCGCTCACACCAACATCAAGCTTCACGTCATACAATCAAGATATTTTTTTAGACGATGAGCAAAAAAGACTTTTCAACACCTTTGAAAAACTAGCCAAAAAAGGCTTACATGTAATGCTTTCAAATTCAGATACAGCCTTTATCAAAGAGCTTTACAAAGACTATCGGATAGACTTTGTGGAGATGAATCGGTTTATTAATAGTAAAAGTGGTGGGCGGGGGAAAATTAGTGAATTAATAATTACAAAAGGGGAAAGAGCATGAAAAAAAAAGATATTGACCCAGAAAAACCAAATGTACATGATATTTTTTCTATAACTGGAGGTTTGAGATACATCATCCCTAAGTATCAAAGAGCATATGCATGGGAAAAAGAAAATGCTGAAAAGCTTTGGAAAGATATTAACAATATTATTAACAAAAACGATAGTGATTATTTTATTGGAACGATGGTATTAAGTCAAGAAATTGGCTCCCAAAATATTGAAGTAATTGATGGTCAACAGAGATTAACTACATTATGTCTATTGTTATTTGCATTATATTTGCATTATGAAGAACTCGATAGTTCAAAGGCTAATCAACATATTTTGAAATATCTAAAAATTGGCGACATTGATGACGAATATGAGGTTTTAACATTAAGTAGGGTGAATTTAACTTTATTTCGTGAAATATTAAATCAAAAATCAAAATTACAGTATAAAGAATATAAAACAAAAAAATATGCAAAAGAAATAGAAAGTAACAAATATATATTTGATGTATTGGATTATTTTTTATATGAGATAGAAAAAAATAAAAACAATGATAAAAACCTTGAAATTACTAGATTAAATGAACTTTTAAAAGTGATTAGAAATAATATTTTCTTTTTAACTTTAAAAGTTACTGATTATTCAGAGGCTTCAAAACTCTTTGAGGTTTTAAACAATAGAGGGGTAGATTTAACAAAAGCTGACTTGATAAAAAATCATCTTTTTGCAAAAGCTGAAGAACAAAAAAGCCTGACTAAGGTTGAAGAAAATTGGAATAAATTAGAAGATAATATTGGAATTGATAGATTAGAACAATTTTTTAGATATTTTTCATTAGTATACTCTGAAAAAGATGACCTATATGCAAGGATGGAAGATACCATTTATATTCAGTCGGCAATGACAGTTAGCCAATCTTTTGTTAAACATTCTAATAAATATAGAATGTTCGTAGAACCAAGTTATTCTAATGATGATAAAGAGAGTACTTTATATGAAGAATTAAAGATATTAGGAGTTAGTCAATTTTACTCATTTATACTTTCGTGTTACGATAAATTCACGCATACTGAAGTTATTGGATTATTAGAATTTATTCTAAAATTCACCTTCAGGTATAGTACAATTTGTGGCAAAAACCCAAATAAACCAGAAAGTTTATATGCGGATCTAGCTTATACTATTAACAGGGGCAACAAGACTTTAGAAGATATAAAGAATGAAATTTTAAAATTAAATCCGAGTGATCAAGAGTTTGAGGCATCTTTTAACGAGCGAGAATTCAAGTCAACAAAAATACCTAGATATATTTTAGGGAAAATTGAAGAACAATTTAGCACAAATGAAAAAATTATTGATTTTGAAGCAGTTCATTTAGAACATATTATGCCGAAAAAGATTGATAAATGGGAAAAAAATAATCCAGAATATAAAAAATTACATCAGAAATATTTAGACAAAATAGGGAATATGACTCTACTAAGTGAAAAGATAAATACAAGTATAAAAAATGATTTGTTCAGTGCAAAAGTATCAGCATACAAAAAAAGTGAACTCATTTTACTAAAAGAAATTATTGAACTAAAAGAATGGGGAGAAGAGGAAATTAAGAAAAATACTCTAAGATATTTAGAAGAAGCAAAAAAAATATGGAAACTTTAAATGACTTTCAATAATTTAAAAAACTCATTCCAGGATTCCATCTTCACATGGGACTATTTCACAGACTTTAAAAAAGTCAAAACGCATATCAAGCAAGTGGAAAAAGAATTAAATCTTCTCAACTATCTTATTGGAAAAGAAAATATTGAAATTGAATTTATAAGCCTTTTAAAAGAATACCCGCAAGTTAAAAAAGCTTTGCCATTACTTATCGCTGTTCGCGCTGACAAGCTTAAAGAGATGCCGATCATTACAAATCTTCAAACGCTTGAAGCTGAAAATAAAAGTGATATTTTTTACGCTTCAACTCTCAATGAAAAAGAGCTTTTAGAGTTTTTTAGAACGAGTGGATTAAAAGATATTTTTGAAAATAAGCACATCAAAAACCTTGTAGATTATTGTTTTGGTGTAGAAGTGGGAATGGATACTAACGCTAGAAAAAATCGTACTGGCGACTTGATGGAAAAAATCGTAGGGAAATACCTTGATGGTTTTTGCCAACAAAATCCAAACTTTACATTTATCGACCAAGCAACGAAAGTCCGTATCAAATCAGCTTTTGACTACGAGATTCAGATAGACAAAAATAGCCGTAGATTTGATTTTGCACTTTTTAACAAGGTAGATAAAAAGCTCTTTTTAATTGAAGTTAATTATTACAGTGGTGGTGGGTCAAAACTCAAAGCAACTGCTGGCGAATACCAATACCTCAATGATTTTTTAAAAGCACAAAATCTAACATTTATTTGGATCACCGATGGTACAGGTTGGATGACGGCTCTTCGCCCACTTGAAGAAACTTTCAATCACAACGATTTTGTTATCAATCTTTCCATGCTCAAAAATGGTATTTTACAAGAAATAGTAAGTTAATTAACTTACCTTTAAGTTTTAAAAGGCTAACATTTTGCTAGAACTTCAGATAAAAGAGATTTTGAAACAACGAGGGTTAAAACCTGTGGATGTTTACAAAGCTTTAGACATTGACAAAGTTGTCTTTTATCAGTCGATTCGTACAAGCAACCTTAACAACAAAACCTTACACAAGATTTTGCGGTATTTGGGGCTTGAAATGGAGGTCAAACTGCATGAAAAATGAAGCCTTTAAAAAAATATATATTGCTGATTCCAACGAAGTGAGCCAAATCATCCTACAAAGTCTTATAATGTGTGGCACTCAAAATTGGGATTTTTATTTTGAAAAAAAACCTAGAAATTGTGAAAGCCAAACGCTTGAAAATATTTCTCTCATCGAATTTGACTCTTTTGATGAATTAGAAACTTACAAAAAAGATAATACTTTTTTAGATTTTTCCCTTGAACATGAAAAACCGATGGTTTTAGTTCATGGCTAAAATTAAACTTTTAAACCCTGAAAATTTTGAACAAGAATGTACCACTGTTTGGAGTTTTCAAAGGCGTGGAAACTGGGCAACACATAACTCAAAATATCGTGGCAACTGGTCGCCTGATGTGGTGCGCAATCTTATTCTTCGTTACTCCGATGAGGGAAATTATCTTCTTGACCCTATGATAGGTGGTGGAACAACAGCGGTCGAATGCAAACTTTTAAATCGTAATCTTTTGGCTCTCGACATCAATCCTAATGCTATTGAGCTTACATGTAAAGCCTTAGAATTTGAAAATCCATATAGTCCAAAGATAAAAATAAAAGTAAATGATGCAAGAGACCTTTCCATGCTTAAA
>JAQWCT010000249.1 GCA_028705785.1 Sulfurospirillaceae bacterium
ACGCTCTTCCGATCTGCTTATTTTTAGCGCTTTCGAGCTTTTTGATAGTGGCATTGGCTATTTTCATTGCTTTGGCAAGTGCATCACTCTCTTTATAGCACTTCATCTTTTCTTCCATCAAAGTTGTTTGGTCATAGACTAAAATCGTAACTTGCTTTTTTTGGACATTATAAGGAAGAATAGTCACATCTTGTTGCATAAATTCAAAGACAGATTTAATGGTCAAAGAGTGTTTCATTTTAAAAAGATAATGGTTTGAATCAGCGGTATAAAACGAAGGACCTTTAAGTGTTAATGAAGCCTTTATATGGCGACTAAAAGATTTGAGTTGCTCATCAGTAAAATCAAAAATATCTCTCAGATTCATCGTTAAGGCTTGTTTTTCATCAATACCACAGTGTACGGAAAACCACTTGTTCATGGAGTAAATATTAAAATTGGTATCAATAGTAAGAATACCTACATTGATACAGTCAATGACTTTTTGACTATCTATCATATTTAAAATCCATTCATAATTTCTTTGAGGTGTCCTATAGTTTCATTATTAATGAGGACAAACATATGTCCTAGGATATTTTCTTGCTCGATATCTAAAGCTGTTTTAATAACGATAACATTGTCATAGCCGACTATTTTTTCATATTTTTCTAAAAGGGCAACATCTCTCTTCTCGATGGTAGGTACTTTAAAAATTGTTTCTCCCTCAATCATTTCGCAAAACTTGCCGATACATGCGGAAGTAATAATATTGGTAAGTTCTAAAATGGAAGATTTAATATCAGCTTCATCAGGTTGTTCACTTTGTCTTAGTAAAAGACTAGAAAAAACATCAGCGGCACGCGTGTTGAAAACGAAAAGAACTTCGCCATTAAAAGAACCTAAAAATCGCTGTTTTGTGATATAAAATTCTTGAGAATTGTCTAGTACTTCGACTATTTTTGCATCGAGCTTTTGGATATCAATGTTAGAAATTTCAGGTACATGTAAGAGTGCAGGATTTTCTAACATGTCACCAATAAGCGAGGCAGCTAAACCAAAGGAGATATTGATAAGCTCTTTAAGCGTATCTTCTTGTGCAATATCAAAATAAGTATGTGACATGGCTAAAAGACCAAGTTTAAGAGAGTTGAGCGAAATTCTTCAGCATCAATGGGTTTTGAAAGGATAGCAGAAGCGCCCATCGCCAAAACTTTTTCTTTAGTGCTTTTTTGTCTATCCGCAGAAACCATAACAACGATGGCATCGCTATTGATAGCTTTAATGGCTTCTAGGGCTCCAAAACCATCAAGAACAGGCATCGTAATATCTAAAAAAACAACATCAGGACGATGCTCTTGATAAAAATCAATAGCCTCTTGACCATTGACGCCCTCGACAACTATAGCATGTTCAAGTATTTTTTTAGGAATCATTTCAATCAGCCATTTACGCGATATTTTTGAGTCATCAACGACAAGAAAAACAATATTTTGTGATAGTCCCACGGCGTCCCCACTGATGTTTAGTATTGTAAGTACGATTATACTTAATCAACCTTTAAAATTATATCAAAAAGACTTTAGCATCATCTCGATTAGCATAGGGAGATGCGATAATAACGCTCTTTTCTGTCGCTATTTTATAGTGAGAAAAAGGGGAAGCTTTGGTAAATGAGAGGATTATCTTACAAGCTTCATTCATATCTGCATCTGTTGCATTTTTGGAAAGTAGTGAGGATGGGGCATTCATATCTTCGTTTACATGTAAGCGTGTAAATTTATCATTTTTGAGGCTATCTATAAGGTCATTTTCTCTTTGATCTCGACCTACAACGAGTTTTGCCCCATCGGGTAGTCTAAAGTGTCTGCCATTTTTCAAAATATCCACATCTTCAAGCCCAAAGGTATCATAGGTGATAAAATCTCTCATGCGTTGCGCAAACTGCACATCGGTGAGTAAACATCCACCTGCAGGACTAGGATAGTCTTCCCAGCCATATTCTTTAGCAAGACGGAGTTGTTCGCTTCTGCCTCTACCATTAAGCCCTAAAAGTTTGGTTCTATCAATCCAACCTTCTTTTTCTGGTTTGGTTTCATTCAAGATGAGCGCACACAAAGGACGCACGATAAGGTCATCTTCCTCATCCTCCGCAAGGCGCTTGACCAGCATAAGACCATCTCGTTTTTGGCTCATAGGTCTTTGCCCTATGACTTCTCCTGTGACGATAAATTGTGCATCATATTTGGCTAAGAGAGACTTAGCTACTTTAAACATAAAACCGTGGCAGTCGATGCAAGGGTTGAACTGTTTGCCATAGCCATATTTTGGACTAAAAAGAATGTCTTGCACATAAGTATCGCGTACATCAATAACCTCTAAAGGTGCGCCTGCAAGGTTGGCTCTTTGCGCTAAAGTAGCGAGTTGGTCTTTTTTGGAGTTAAATCCGATGTCGATGTGAAGTGCTATGACTTCGATATTTTGAAGGCGTAGAAGCTTGATAGATAGCATACTATCAAGTCCTCCGCTAAAGAGTGCTAATGCTTTCATATGCTACGAGTTCACCTTGTTTTAATTTCATCATTTTTTCTTGAATTTTGCGAATCAAAAATTGCTTTTTCTCATAAGTAAGCAGTTTGGCACTTTTGACTTCTTGGAATTTTTCATTGTAATAGCCGTATAAAAAGTTAATCATCGAAGAAATCAACTCTTTTTCATCATAGATTTTGATATCTTCCCACAGCAAAATGCGTCGAAGTTTGGGGTGTTCGAGTTTATTTTCTAGTAGAAGCGAAAACTCTTCCCCATGGGTTTTAAACATTGAAGCATCCACGGTATCTAAGACGGTGTCGATAAGGCTTGGTTCATTTAAGATAGTCTTGATGATGGTCAGTTCCAACATATCTTCAAAGGCTGCATTTTTTTTATCAAGTCGTGCGGGTTTATGGGTTTGGACTTTGATCCGATTTTGGCTGATATTTAACACGCTTGATAAAACACCTAGATAACTTTCTTGTGTCGCATTTGGCAATGTTTTAAGATAAGTCATGACTTCTGTAAGTGCTTCTTGCTTGACAAGAGGGTCTTTAAGATTATATTTTTTCACCATGTAGGTAATGGCAAATTCTACAAATGGCTGTGTTTCATGCAAAAGATGATTCAGTGGCTCAATCAGTCCCTTTTGTACC
>JAQWCT010000250.1 GCA_028705785.1 Sulfurospirillaceae bacterium
AAAGCAGGCGTTGATTTTATGAGTTTTTCGGCACATAAATTTCATGGACCTAAAGGGGTTGGTGGTCTTTATATCAGAGCAGGTTTAGAACTGACCAGTCTTTTTCACGGTGGTGAACACATGGGTGGACGCCGAAGTGGAACGCTGAATGTCCCTGGTATCATTGGTATGGGAAAAGCGATGGAACTTGCGGTTGAAAACCTTGATTTTGAAAAAAGTAGCGTGAAACGCCTTCGTAATAGACTTGAAGATGCTATTGCTTTGATCCCTGAAACATTAGTAATCGGAACAAAAGAACAACGCGTTCCCAATACAATTTTGGTCAGTGTCAAAGGCATCGAAGGTGAAGCGATGTTGTGGGATTTAAATAAAAATGGTATCGCTGCCAGTACAGGAAGTGCTTGTGCCAGTGAGGCATTGGAATCAAATCCTGTGATGGAAGCCATAGGTGCAGAAGCTGATTTGGCACATACTGCACTTCGTCTCTCCCTTTCACGATTTACCACAGAAGAAGAGATAGATTACACGATAGAAGTTTTAAAAAATGCCGTCATAAGACTTAGAGCGATTTCGAGTACTTATGCGTATGCGCCTGATTGGCATGTTAGTAAATTATAATATAAAGTAGAAGGAATATAAAATGGCAAAAGATAGTTTAATTGGCGGTTCCATCTGGGAAGCATATAGCCAAAAAGTACAAGATTTGATGAATAACCCACAAAATATGGGACAACTAACCGAAGAAGATGCCAAAGCAATGGGTGGGAAGCTCATCATTGCAGATTTTGGTGCTGAGAGTTGTGGCGATGCGGTAAGACTTTACTGGATTGTTGACGAAGCGACTGAAATAATAAAAGCGGCTAAGTTTAAAAGTTTTGGTTGTGGTACAGCTATCGCTAGTTCAGATACTATGGCGGAGCTTTGTATCGGAAAAACAGTTTCCCAAGCGGTAAAAATCACCAATATTGATGTTGAAAAAGCAATGCGTGATGATGCAGACACTCCAGCCGTTCCACCACAAAAAATGCACTGTTCCGTAATGGCGTATGATGTTATTAAAGCTGCTGCGGCTTCGTTTAAAGGCGTTGATGCCGCTTCATTTGAAGATGAAATCATCGTGTGCGAATGTGCAAGGGTGAGTCTTGGAACGATTAAAGAAGTGATTAAAATCAATGACCTTAAAAGCGTTGAAGAGATTACTAATTACACCAAAGCAGGGGCATTTTGTAAATCCTGTATTAAACCTGGTGGACATGAAGCCAGAGAGTATTATCTGGTTGATATTTTAAGAGACACCAGAGCTGAGATGGAGCATACTAAAATGGCTGCATTGGCAGATTCTAAGATTAATGGCGTTCATACGGTCTCTTTTGAAGAGATGACCGTGGTTCAAAAACTCAAAGAAATCGAAGCGGTTATCGATGAAAATATCCGTCCAATGCTCGTTATGGATGGTGGAAATTTAGAAATTTTAGATATTAAAAGCTCTGATGATGGTATGACAGATGTGTATATCCGATATCTTGGTGCATGTAGTGGGTGTGCTAGTAGCTCAACAGGTACGCTTTATGCAATTGAAGCTGTATTACAAGAGAAATTAAGCAAAAATATACGAATATTACCTATTTAACCTCTTTACATGTAAGGAATATATGTGGCAAAAGTAGAATTTTTAGGTCCTATGGCTCGTCCTAGTATCGAAGTGGATATCCAAAATCTGCAAGAATTAAAAACATTTTTTAAGCACGATGCGCAGCTACAAGAGTGGCTTGCCATCTGTGCAGTAGCGGTCAATGACACTCTCGTTTGTGCTCTTGATATGCCCATCTCTTCAAACGATAAAATCTCACTTCTCCCTCCCGTTTGTGGAGGGTAAGTGATGCTAGAACTACATGCTGGAAGCTTACATGTAGAGGCTATTTTAGCTTCTTGGTATAGCTCTATGAAAGATAAAAATTATGGTGCATTTATCCCTTTTGTTGGAATTGTCAGAGATGAAGATGGCATAGAGGGTCTGAGTTTTGACATTTATGAGCCCATTTTAAATAACTGGTTTAACGCATGGCAGGCAAAAGCAAAAGCGCAAAATGCCTACCTTTTGATGGCTCACTCCAAAGGCGATGTTTTAAATCACACTTCATCCTATATCGCCGCAGTCGTTTCTCCCAAACGCAAAGTTGCCTTAAAAATGATTAACGATTTTGTTGAAGATTTTAAAGCCAATGCGCCCATCTGGAAATATGACATCATTGAGGGAAAACGCGTTTATGCTAAAGAACGAAGTACCGCTTTGCAAGGGCATGGACTTTTAAAGGAAACACATGAGTCATAAATTTCCCCCATTTGATGAAACCCTAGAAGCTCTCGAAAACTCTATTAAAACACATTTTGGCATCGAAAATCTTTTTATCGGCGATGCACTGGGTCGTTTTCTTGCCGTTGACATCAGAGCCCTTGAAAACAACCCAACCCATGAAACTTCATCCATGGATGGCTATGCCATTCGTTGTGTTGACCAACAGCTAGGCTCGCTTCGCCTTAGTGACTTTGTACCAGCAGGTAGCGAAACACATGGCATAGTACAAAAAGGTGAATGTGTTAAAACCTTTACAGGTTCATTGATGAGTGAGGGAAGCGACACGCTCATCCCCATAGAAAATGTCGAAGTCAAAGATGGGATAGTCCATATCACTTCTTCTGTGCCAAAAGGCTTTGCGGTTCGACCCATTGGAGAGAACTATAGAGCAGGTGAAATACTCATTTATCAAGGAACAAAGATTGGCTTTGCTGAGATTGGTGTGATGGCTGAACTTGGCATGGTGCAAGTCGAAGTTTTTATGAAGCCTCGCATCGCCATCCTTTCCACAGGCAATGAAATCTTAGACTTTGGTGAGCCAAAAACCTCCTTTGCTCAAATCCGCAGTTCAAACCATGTCACTGTTGAAGCTATCTTGCGCCAACTTGGTTGTGAGACAATGCGTTTTAAACTGATTAAAGATGACCGTGATTTGATTGAACAACAACTCAGGCAAGCACTGATGTGGAGCGATATCGTCGTGACTACAGGTGGCGGAAGTGTCGGAGACTTTGACTTTCTACAAAGCATCCTCACCGATATGAAAATCGAAAATATTATCGATGGCTCGTACATGAAACCAGGT
>JAQWCT010000048.1 GCA_028705785.1 Sulfurospirillaceae bacterium
ATCTTTAATCGTTTTTTTCCCTGCACGGATAATCTCGCCATTGGGAATGACAGCGCGAAGTGCCATGACAAAATCTTTGGTGATGCCATACTTTGCAGCTCGCATACCGCCTGCGTTTTCGCTGACATTGCCTCCAATGGTTGAGTACTCTTGACTGGCTGGGTCTGGTGGATAAAAAAGCCCAACGGCTTCTACCGCACGCTGCAAATCCATATTGATAACACCAGGTTGGACTACTGCGACCATGTTTTCCATATCGATTTCTAAGATTTTATTCATATGTTTTTCAAAAGCTAAAATGACACCACCACTTGATGGCAAAGCGCCGCCAGTAAAGCCACTCCCTGCACCACGAGGCGTGATAATGATGCGGTGTTCATTACAATATTTAAGTATCGAGCTTACATCTTCTTCGTCTCTTGGAAATAAAACAGCCTCTGGTTCATAATGGTTACGAGTAGCATCATAAGAATAGGCTATGAGGTGGGCTTTATCATCATAAACATTGTCGGTACCTAAAAGATTTTTAAAGTAGTCAATATGTTTTATTTCCATAGCGTATCTTTTTTCTCCACAATCTCAAATGGTAATTTCAAGATAATACCATCCATACCAGCGCCTTTTAGCGTATTTGTTTGACCTAAAATATAAGCATAATAGTTATTATAGTCCGCAATTTCTCCACTACTCCAATTAAACCATGAACTATCTATATTTTTGATGCGTGAGTAAAATGGAAGTTCTACTTCTCCAGTGTCTGTGATTTTGGCACTGTGAATGACATTGAAGTTATGGCAATCTACGAAATATCCATTATCTTTGATAGCAAAAAAGATAAGAGAAGCAGCGTTTTGATAACAAGCTTGTTGAAAAATGGCTTTATCAGGATTAGGGCGATAGATTTTTGTAAGATAGCCCGCTACAATATCGGGGTGAACCCATGTCATATCGTTATATTTTTTAGTTATTTCATTATAAGTGTCTCTGTTGGGCGTGATAATAAGTGATCTACTGTAAAGATAGTTGATGGTTACTTCATCACCTACAGTCGGTTTAACGCCAGTATCTGGGAATGCACCTTGTGAGAGCATTTCAAATTTTTCAAAACGGATAGTAGCTTTATCTCCATTTTTACTGACAACATCAACTCTTGCGATAATCGTTGTCGTTTTATCATCAAATTTGTGAATGACAATACCACTAGAACCAACCACAAAGGCTGGAGAATCAGCGATAATAGCGCTTTGTTCATTCGCTTCCAATATTTTCGTTTTATACTCTTCAAAAAGAGGTTTTGCTTCGAGAAAAGAACCCACAAAAAATAGACAAACACCCAATAATAGTTTGTTCAACGGAAACTCCTTGTATTTAATTGGGGTGATTATACTATAACTGGTTTAAAAAAAAGTTTTTTTCTCTTTTGTCTTTGTGATGCCATTTTAGGCATTTTGTAAGATTTGTTAAGATAGAATTAAAGCAATTGCTAGGGGGAGTGGAAATGATAAAAATAGTCTCTTTTTTGTTTTTACTCATCTCTTTTGCCTATAGTGCAACTTTTGAAGAGTTAAAGTGGCCAAAAGGTGAAACATTTTTAACTTTTTTGGGTAAAAATACACTGCCTCTATCCATTTATTATTCTCTTGACAAAGAAGAACAAGAACTTGCGGCAGAAATTGTTGCCGGGGTTAAATATCAAGTCCTTAAAAATGACCAACAAGAATTAGAGCAAATCCTTATCCCCATCGGTGAAGAACTTCAAATGCATCTTTATAAAAAAGATGATAAATTTGTGATGGAAATCATCCCTATTATTTTTCAAGAAGAAGCACTTTCTTTATCGGTTGAAATTCAAAATTCTCCTTATGTAGATATCCTTAAAGCTACCAACAACTATGTCTTAGCCAACGAATTTGTCCAGTCTTTTAGAGGCGGTGTTAATTTTCGCAATCTTCAAAAAGGCGATAAATTAGTCCTTTTTTATAAGCAAAGAGTGCGGCTGGGTAAACAATATGGGTCGATGAAGATAGATGTTTCTATGGTGGAAACAGCACGCAAAAAAAACTACATCTTTTTTTATAAAGAAAATTACTATGACAAAAATGGTAAAGAGTTGGAAAACTTTTTACTTGGAACCCCTGTTAACTACACACGAATTTCCTCAGAGTTTACGACCAAAAGATATCATCCAATCTTACATATTTACCGAGCACACTTAGGTATCGACTATGCGGCAGGTGTTGGAACGGCTGTTAGAGCGGCAGGCAATGGAAGAGTTTCTTTTGTGGGTCAAAAAGGTGGATATGGCAATACCATTACGATTAATCATGACAATAGTTATAAAACGCTCTATGCGCATCTTAACGGTTTTGCGAAAAGTCTCAGAAATGGGAAAAATGTCAAAAAGGGTGAGTTGATAGGCTATGTTGGCAATACAGGAATGAGCAGTGGACCACATCTTCACTTTGGTCTTTATCGTAGTGAAGTGGCCATCAACCCTGCTAGCGTGATTAAAATAGAAAAAAATGCTTTAAGTGGAAGAGCAATGAAAGATTTTATAGATTATACCAATGGATTGAAGCAAAAAGTTGATATGGCACTCAAAAGTACTATTGCACCGAAAAAAGAAGAAAATTTTAGCTATGCTCATCTGCTAGAAAAACCTTACATGTAAAGGCTAACCAGTGATAAAATGTTTTCTTAAAAATAGCAATAAATTAGAAGTAGTAACTGATTTTAACGAATTTAATAGCGATGAAGATAAAAAAAGTAAGGTCGTTTGGCTTGATATGCTTCATCCAAACCAAGAAGAGATAGCTTTTGTAGAAAAGACTTTTGGGATTGATTTTCCGACTAAGCAAGAGAGTGAAGAGATTGAGATTTCATCTCGTTATTGGGAAGAAGATAAAAAGATAGAAATCAACAGTTACTTTTTGATTGCCAATGAAGAGACTGCACACAATGAAACGGTTTCTTTTATCCTTCAAGGCAATTTACTCATTTCTATCCGTTATAAAGAACTTAGGGCATTTGAAGAGTTTAGTAAGCGATTTTACTATGCGCCCAAAGAATTTAAAAATGGATTTTATATTTTCACACAACTGTTAGACATTAGAATCGATGCTGATGCTGACATCATCGAAAAACTTTCAAAAGATATCACCAAACTTCGTAAGCATGTTTTCACCGACTATACCAATGACGATGAAGACATCTTGGAAAAAATCTCTTCTTTTGAAGATTTAAATATGAATATCCGAGAAAACTTGACCGATAAACAAAGGATTTTGACCTCATTTTTAAAGTCAAACAAATATGATGTTTCGCTTCGCGCTGACATCGTCATCATGCTCAAAGATATTAAATCGCTCATCGACTACACACAGTTTAACTTTGAGAGACTTGACTATCTCCAAAACATTTTTGTGGGCATGTTGAACATCGAACAAAATAAAGTCATTAAAATCTTTACGATTATGAATGTTATCTTCCTCCCACCAACCTTAATCGCGAGTGTTTACGGCATGAACTTCGATATATTGCCTGAGCTTCGTTGGGACTATGGGTATGCTTTTTCTTTGGTATTGATGGTTATATCTGCCGTTACGCCACTGGCTATCTTTAAAAAGAAGGGATGGATTTAGTGTCTCGTAAAATAGAGTTTATTCGCATTGAAGAGTGTGTAAGTTCTGATTATATCAAGCCTAAAAGCATGTTCTATGTTCAAAATAGCGTTGAACAAAGATGGGACATCGTCGATACACACAACAGTGTCGCTATCTTGTTATACCATGAAGCCTTAGACTCGTTTGTCTTTGTCAAACAGTTTCGACCTTCCATCTACTTGAAAAACAAAGATGGCTTCACTTATGAGCTTTGCGCTGGCATCGTCGACAAAGATAAAAGCCTCATCGAAATAGCACAAGAAGAAATCCTAGAAGAAACAGGCTACGCAGTCCCACTAGAAAAAATGGAAAAAATATCCTCATTCTACACCGCCGTTGGATTTGCAGGCGGAAGACAAACGCTTTATTTCGCTGTACTAGATGAGAGCATGAAAGTGAACGAAGGTGGAGGCATTGAAGATGAAAATATCGAAGTCATCTATCTCAAAAAAGAAGACACCCTAGAATTCATGTTCGACGAAAGCATCGCCACCACATCAGGCTTGATGTTTGCGCTGATGTGGTACTTTAGGAATTTTGAGAAATAGCTTTTGGGGCTACTTGAAATTTTTACAAAGAGCTTGAAAGAGCAATTCATATTCTTCATCGCGTAATTGACCTATTTTTTCACCAATCCTTTGTTTTGAAAGTGTGCGAATTTGATTGATGAGGATATCCGAATCTTCTTTTAGCTTATCTCTTTTTGTGATTCTCATACGATAAGGGAGCATGTTGTCTATCAAGTCCGTTGAAAGAGGCATGAGAATAATTGTATCTAAAATGGCATTTTCATCATCCCCCGAGACAATAACCGCTGGTCTGATTTTCCCAACTTCATCTCCTTTTTTAGGGTTGAGGTTGACGATGACGATATCGCCTCTACTTAATGCCATCATCAACCCCTAACTCCACAAATTCCATATCTTGATGATGTTTAAGTCTATGAAGTTTGCTCATTTTTTCATCCCTGTCAATTTGTTCCAAGATAGGTTTGATATAGCTTGCATACTTAGACGAGATAAAATATCCCAAAGTCGCGTGAGCTCTTCTATCCACGATTTCTGCTACATCCATCGCTTTCATCAATGAAGGCTTGTTTTGAATGTCTGTCACCCCATATGTTAGCATTTTATATCCTTTAGATTTAATCTATAAGAATTATAGCTAATATATTTAAAAAAGAAGTTTACATGTAAGGGGTTAAATGATTTCTAATTGTTCTAGGATATCTTTGGTAAGTTTGGAAAGTGGGCGTTTATGTAGGTTTTTATTGTCCAAATAGACACCAAATAAATCTTGTTTAATTTCTTCTTCTGTTTTTCCTGTTAAAATTGATAACTCTTTAAGTCTGCTATCTGGATAATCTCGTCTTTTTTTTATCAATTCTATAACTTTGTACTTATGGTATTCATATCTATCATCCAAATTAAGACTTTCGATATATGCATCATATTGATTTGAAAAATTTTCTATTAATTTAACAAAAAAGTCATTTTCTTTATCAATTTGAAGATTAGGATTTTGTAAAAATATTTTGAATTTTACTTTTTCAGTGAAATCAAAATTTTGATTTGTTGGGGAAAATTTATCAAACTCTATTTTTGAGTCTTTGACTTTACTGTTGCATGTATAACAACTTGGTGCTAGATTATATAAACTAAGCGCTAAAAAAGGATAGGTGACTTTCTCTAAGACATGGTCAAGGGTAAAAGCATTTTTGGTTTCATTGTGTTTTTTAAATGTATTTATAAATTCAATATTGCAGTAATAACATGTATGTACTTCAACATATTGCTCAAAAAATTTAGATATTTTTGGTTGAAGTTTTGAAATCAATGGTTCAAAATTGTTAGTGCTTTGCTTATCATAGTTAAATAATCGTTTTGTTTTCTTATCATCTTTAAATTTGGTTCCATGTTGAGTTTTAATTTCTAATAGTTTTTCAAAATCTCCACAAAGAATATCTTTTAAATCGGATTGTAAAATTCTTTTGTAATGTTTGTCGTAGTATTCTTCAAATGTTAAGCCTTTAAATTTATCTGCTTTACTTGTTGCAATACTTTTATAGTAACTGTCTTCTAGGTTTGATGAATATTTTATTTTTAACATCTAGCTTTCCAATAAAGCAATGTGTGCTTTCAATCTTTTGATTTCTTCTTGTTTTGCCTTGTCATTGCCTAAAATTATTTTTTCGATTTCTATGAGATGATTTTTGATAACTTGTTTTATAAAATCATCTCCAATGATTGAGTGTATATTCCAAAAGCTTTTTTGAAATTTTTTTAAATATTTTTCTTTCTCTTCTTCTCTTGATTGTTTGTTTTCATCTTTTAGTAAATCTTTACTTTTAATTTCTTCATGGTATTTTATGATTGATTGAATTTTGTCTTTCGCAAACTCACCCATAAGCCCCTCTTTCATAAAAAAGCCATGAGAGAGTAGTGTGTGGATATTGGCTCCGAAAGTTTCGATATTTGGATAAACTTGCTTGCCGTTTTCTAGGAAAATGACATTTTCTTTGGGAATGTCTGAGAGGAGAAATGGGGAATGAGTTGCAAAAAAACAATATATTTTTTTGTTTGATAATCTTTCAAATATTGGGATAATATAGTATAAAAATTTTCGTTGCCATTCAGGATGTAGGTAAGTTTCGATTTCATCTAAAAACAGCAAAATAGTTTTTGAGTTTGAGTGACTTATAAGATAGTCAAGGTTTCCAATAATTTTTAATAGACCTTTTTCTCCACTACTCAAATCTGAAAATCTTTGAGAAATATGATCTAGAACATGTGTTATTTCAAGCGTTAAGTAACGAGGTAATTGGGATAAAATATCAATTACTAAATCAAATTTTTTTGATTTTTGAAGTTTTTTAATCGAGATATCTATGGGTATATCATATCCAATAGGGTGTTTTGTATAAAAATCTATGAGAGGTGTTAATGTTTGTAGATTGTCTTGAAGATATTTTGCTTTATTGATTTCTGTTTCATATTTTGGTTCATTGTAATAATGCTTTATATAATGTGTGTTTAATTCTTGGATTGATAATTCTTCCTGATTCTCGAATTCTAATCTTTTATAATCAATTCTGAGTTCTAAAACATCAGGTTGAAAAAATTCCGTAATATGGTCATGCTTAAAGCATGGATTAAAAAAATAATTTAGAACTCTTTTGACACTTTTCTCTTCTTCAATACGAAGATTAATAGCTCTATCATCTTTAAATATTTTATTGGGTTCAATAATGAATTTTTGATCTTTCCCTGTTTCAAAAAAATCATCTTTATATTCATTTTTATAGTGTGAAAAATAAGAAATCCCTAGTGAGTAATCAAACCAAATCACACTTATATTTTTTTTGATTTCTTCACCAATAATAGTTCTAAAGTTATGAAGAAGTTTATCATCTCCTGCTCCTTTACTTCTTTTAGGATAAAATCGGATTAGATTCTCGGGAATAATCTTTGGAAATATAATATTTCGATTTGATTCTTCAGTTCTTCCTAGTGCATATAATTTATTGCTGATAGAAACTATAAAAATACCGTTCAAATTTTCTTGCCATCGAACCCAATCAAAGCCTTGTTTCTTTTCGTCAATTTCATAACTCGATCTTAAGAAACGATAGAGAAATTCAAAGATGCTACTCTTCCCACTTCCATTCTTCCCCGCAATCGCCGTGATATTGATATTTTCAGGAAAGATTGAAACATAGTCTTTTTTTTCTTCAATCGTGAGTTCGCCATTTTCATACTTACATGTAAACCTAGGCGAAAAATTAAACCCTTGCTCTTTAATATTTTTATACTCTTCCACCCACAAATAAACCAATTCCATAAGCGCTCCAAAGGTTTACATGTAAAGCTTTAAACCCTTACATGTAAGAAGATTCTAATCAATAAATCGTTTCGTCAAATTCCCATAAGCTTTGATTCTTCTTTGCCGTGACTAGTTCGTATGATGCTTTCGCCTTGTGGTCTTAAAACAAAGGAGTTGCCCCAAAATCAAGATACCACCCAGTCCTAGCAACCCATTTTTTAATTAAGCCAGCAATGACAAGGTAATTTCAATTTATATATTTAAATGAAAATTTTCTATCAATTAAGTTAGGTTTTGTTGAAGAATTGTTATATCTTTTTTTGATGATTGTTATGGTTTGATTTGGTTCTAATATCAGATTTTCCATTTTCCGATATATTTTATCGAGCCTTGCTTCGGCTTGAACCACTACTTTTTTCTGTGTCATGTTAATGATGTTTATTTCTACATTAAGAGGACCTTTGTACAAATACATACAAACTTGTTCTGCATCGTATTCACAGGGAGGAACTGCATACATACTTGTAAGTGTTGCGATTAATATCAACAGTTTTTTCATTTTTATCTCTCCTGATTTTATTTACATGTAAAGGCTCTAATCAATAAATCGTTTCGTCAAATCCCCATAAGTTTCAATTCTTCTATCTCGCAAAAATGGCCAGATGCGTCTGACTTCTTCGCATCGTTTGAGATCAATGTCGATGACTATAACTTCTTCTTTATTATTGGATGCTTTGGTGATGATTTCGCCTTGGGGGCCAGCAACGAAGGAATTTCCCCAGAAACGGATGCCGTCAAGTTGTTTTTTATCATCTAATTCTTTGCCGATGCGGTTGACACTGATGACGGGTAAGCCATTAGCGATGGCGTGACCCCTTTGGATGGTTTCCCATGAGTCTCTTTGGCGTTCTTTTTCTGCTTCACCGTCTTCATCAAACCAACCAATCGCTGTTGGGTAGATGAGCATTTCAGCACCCTTAAGTGCCATCAAACGGGCTGCTTCAGGATACCATTGATCCCAACAAACGAGCAATCCAAGTTTGCCAACACTTGTTTGGATGGGGTTGTAGCCCATATCACCTGGGGTGAAGTAAAATTTCTCGTAAAACCCTGGGTCGTCGGGGATGTGCATTTTGCGGTATTTGCCTGCTACGGTTCCATCTTTTTCAAAGACGACAGCGGTGTTATGATAGAGTCCAGCGGATCGTTTTTCAAAGAGGGAAGTGACGAGTACGACTTCGTTTTCTTTGGCGATATTTCCCCAAAAGAGGATGTCTTTTTCAAAGTTATTGGCTAGGTCAAAAAAGTCAACATCCTCGTTGATGCAAAAGTATCGGTCTTGATGAAGTTCTTGTAGAACGACTAATTGTGCCCCTTGAAGTTTTGCTTTTTGGATGAGTTCAACGGTTTTTTCGATGGTTTTTTCTTGAGAGCTAGCAATGGCATGTTGAATAAGTCCTACTTTCATTTTTCTTGCCTTTTTTATTTTTATTGTACATTAATTAGGATTTAATCAAATTTAACCTAAAATCTTGATGGTTATTATCAATTATAGGAACATAATGAAAACATTGGCAGATATGAGTGCTGGAGAGATGGCTGTTGTCATCAAGATTGATGCGAAAGATGAATTAAAACAGAGACTTTTTTCATTTGGGCTGCGTAAAAATAGTGTATTGAAAATCAAAGCAACAAGTATGGCAAAAAGCACTATGGAAATAGAAATAGGCTCAACGCTCATCGCACTGCGTTATGAAGAAGCTAAGTCAATTTTAGTGAGTGAAAGATGAAAGAGTTAATCATCGCTCTTGTAGGGCAACCCAATGTGGGCAAGAGTATGCTCATCAACTCTATTGCAAATGCAAGGCTTCGTGTAGGGAATTTTTCTGGAGTGACAGTTGAAAAAGCAGAAGTGAGTTTTCAGTTTCATGACCACATGATTAAAATCATCGATTTACCGGGGACTTATTCACTCAATGACTATACGCAAGATGAAAAAGTTACCAAAGATTTTTTAGAAAATGAGTATTATGACCTTATCATCAATGTAGTTGATGCTACGAATTTGGAACGAAATCTTTTTTTAACAACACAACTTTTGGAACTTGATAAAAAGATGATTGTCGCACTTAACATGATGGATGAAGCGCATAAAGAGGGCATTTGCATCGATCATGAACAACTCAGTACTATTTTGGGTGTTCCTTGTGTCAAAGTTTCAGCCGCAACGAAGAGGGGGATTGGGAAGCTTATCAATAGAGTGATTGATATCTCCAATTTTCCGCATGAAAAATCAAAACTTATTTATAGTGAAGCGGTTGAAGAGGAGACCGAAAAACTCTCTTTTTTCCTCAAACAAAAAAAATACAAAACGCCATTGCCGTATCGTGATTTGAGTTTGAAGCTTTTACAAGAAGACCCAAAAATTTACCATCACATGCATGATGAACCGATTTGGACGGAGCTTGCTCCTTTACTTTTGGAGTCTTTAAATCACCTTTATATCCATTATGACACGAAAGATACGGTAGAAATCTTTTCAGAAGAAAAAGCCGCTTTTGCGAAGGGTGCAGTCGTTGAGACAGTGAGTCAAAAGAAGAGTGTTTCAAAAAGTATAACCGATAAAATAGATGCTTTACTGATTCATCAGTTTTTTGGTATTCCTATTTTTATCATTTTGATGTGGTCTCTTTTTCAACTTACTTTTGAGTTGGGTTCTATCCCTATGGATTGGATTGATGCGTTTTTCATTGCTTTGGGAAATTACGCTAAAACGATTTTTGGTGAGGGCGAGCTTGGCTCTATCATCGCTGATGGTGCCATATCTGGTGTGGGTGCGGTGGTGATGTTTTTGCCTAACATTATGATTTTGTTTTTTGGTATCGCACTTTTGGAAACAACAGGTTACATGGCAAGAGTAGCTTTTTTGCTCGATGGCTTTTTTCATCGTTTTGGTCTGCATGGTAAAAGTTTTATCCCTCTTGTTACAGGATTTGGATGTTCTGTGCCTGCGTACATGAGTGCGAGGACGCTTAAAAATAACAAAGATAGACTGATCACACTTTTTATCATCGGTTTTATGAGTTGTGGGGCGAAGCTTCCTGTGTATGTTTTATTTGCAGGTGCTTTTTTTGGGGCAGAAAATGCGGGTAATGTGCTTTTCATTATCTACATTGCAGGCGCATTTATCGGACTTTTAGCGGCTAAGTTTTTAAAAGTTTTTGTTTTTAAAGGAGTGGATGAGCCTTTTGTTATGGAAATGCCAAAGTATCGACTTCCCTCTTTTAAGCTGATATGGCATACGGTGATTACCAAAGCCATTATGTATCTTAAAAAAGCGGGAACATTTATTTTGGGGGCTTCCTTGTTGATTTGGTTTGCGAGTAATTATCCTAAATATCCGCTGATTGAAGAAGCATATACGGCAAAAATAGAATTAGCACAAGATGAAGATGCGAAAAAACAACTCCAAAATGAACGCTCTTTAGCGCTTTTAGAAAAAAGTTATCTAGGTATTATTGGAAAATCAACAGATGTGTTGTTTACACCAATTGGATTTGATTGGAAGATGACGATAGCTTTAGAATCTGGGCTTGCGGCTAAAGAAGTGGTGGTTTCGACTTTGGGTGTATTGTACGCTTTGGGCTCAGAAGTGGATGAACAAAATAGTAGTTTAGTAGAAGAGATTCAAAAACAAATCCCTTTGGCATCGGCTGTTTCTTTTATCATCTTCGTGATGCTTTATCTACCATGTATGGCAGCTTCCATCGTCTTTGCCAAAGAGAGTGGAAGCTACAAGTATTTGTTTTATCTTTTTGTTTTTAGCACCACGATAGCGTGGGTTTTATCTTTTGTAGGATACCGCATTACACTTTTGCTATAACTTACCATCGTTGAGGAGAGAGTCGTCGTACGGGTCAAGATGCGCGTTGATGACCCACTCTTCATCATCAATGAGATCTTTGATCTTCTCTTCGATTCTATCTCCTGCATGGTGTGCTTTAATGAGCGAGATACCGGGGCTAAAGACTAAATGCACATCAACAAAATTGGTATGACCAGATTTGCGTGTTTTGAGATAATGAAAATCGCTGATTTCTTTTTCTTCTAAAATGATATTTTTAATTTTTTCGACAATGACTTCATCCAAAGAAGCATCAAGAAGAATATAAACACCATCTTTGATAATCTCATACGCTGAGTGGATAATATAAATCGAGATAACCACACCCATAATAGAGTCTATCAGCCCAAAATTGGTGACTTGAATTAATACCAAAGAGACAAGAATGGCACCGTTGCTTAGAACATCGGTTTTATAGTGAAGTGCGTCTGATTTGACGACCATACTACCTGTCTTTTTTGCCACATAGTTCAAAAATAAAACCAAAGCAATCGTTAAAGCAAGGGAGATAAGCATCACAATGATAGAGGCATTCAAGTACTCAAGTTCTTTTTGGTTAAATGCTTTGCGAATCGCTTCATAAAAGATATAAACACCTGAAACAGTGATAACAGTTCCTTCAATAACAGCAGCCAGCGCTTCTATCTTTCCTTTGCCGTAATTAAATTTTTTATCTGCGGGTTGTTCGGATTTGGTAATCGCAAAATAGTTAAAGGCAGAGACAATTAAGTCTAAAACAGAATCAATAGCAGAAGCAAGAACTGCCACTGAGCCACTCATAATGCCAATGGCTAACTTAACGATGATTAAAATGGTAGCGGTGAAACTAGAAACTATCGTCGCTTTTTTTTGTAGCGTCATGCGTCTTTTCCCTTACTTTTATAAATATTCATTGATGCACAGTGAAGACTGCCATGTTCACGAATTAAGATGGAAGATTCAATGCCTACGATATCTCTTTTTGGGAATTTTTGAGCAAAAATTTCAAGGACTTTTTCATCCAATGGGTCAGAGTAAGTTGGGACTAAAACCGCATTGTTAATTAAAACAAAGTTCATATAAGTCGCTGGTATTCGGTGGTCTTGAAAATATTTAGGGGAGGGCAAAGGAAGTGGCAAAAGGTCAAAATTAAACTTTTTCAATTCTCTTTCCATCTTTTTAAGTTCAGAAAAATGAACATCTTTTTTGTCATAGCATTTCACATAAGCAATCGTTTTTTTGTCAACAAATCGTGCAAGTGTGTCAATGTGAGAGTCTGTGTCATCACCAAGGAGCGCACCGTGTTTAAGGATAATGAGTTTTTTAAGTCCAAAAAGCTTCATCAGTGTTTTTTTGATTTTTTTCTTTCCTAGATGGGCATTTCGGTTTTGTTCATACAAACAGTATGCAGTGCTGAGCATCACGCCTTTGCCATTACTATCGATGCTACCACCTTCTAAAACAAAGTCAAAACTTTCAAGTTTGCCACTCAAATAGCCCTCATCAAAAAGCTTTTGCGTGATGGTGTTATCGATGCTTGCATCAAATTTATTGCCCCAAGCGTTGAAGATAAAGTCGTAAGTGAGGCGTTTTTTACCCTTATAAACATTGATGCCACCAAAATCTCTTATCCACGTGTCATTGGTTTTCATCTCTATA
>JAQWCT010000049.1 GCA_028705785.1 Sulfurospirillaceae bacterium
CGATCTAAGCCCTTTAATGTTTACGCCTGTACAGTTTAAATACAAATCTTGTGTCGGTTCGAGTTTTCACTCAATTCAACTTAATAATGATGTTTTCAAGTTTAAATACAAATCTTGTGTCGGTTCGAGTATAACATCAAGAATACCAACGAGAAAAAGAGCTTTGTTTAAATACAAATCTTGTGTCGGTTCGAGCCTTATGGAGCGTGTAAGAGCTTTTGAGCTCTTTTTTGTTTAAATACAAATCTTGTGTCGGTTCGAGAATCTAAAACTCTATATCTTATTTTCTCTTCTTTTGGTTTAAATACAAATCTTGTGTCGGTTCGAGAAAAATCAATATTGTTATGAGCAATTATAGTTCCGTTTAAATACAAATCTTGTGTCGGTTCGAGCAAACTTAAATAAGTTACCTAGAAACCATATATCTGTTTAAATACAAATCTTGTGTCGGTTCGAGTAGTTCCTCTTTTTGTTACGCTTTCAGCTCCTTCGTTTAAATACAAATCTTGTGTCGGTTCGAGGTAAAACGGAGTGAGGTTAAAATCACCAGTAAAGCCGTTTAAATACAAATCTTGTGTCGGTTCGAGCATTTCAAGCTGGTATCGAAACGGCACCGCCTCAGAGTTTAAATACAAATCTTGTGTCGGTTCGAGCAAAACAAGACGCAAGATGATTGTAGTACTTACAGAGTTTAAATACAAATCTTGTGTCGGTTCGAGCATTAGGAGTTGGTATAACATTCATCACACTTGCGGGTTTAAATACAAATCTTGTGTCGGTTCGAGCAAACGCCCAAGGTTAATAATTTAGGCGTGGATGGGTTTAAATACAAATCTTGTGTCGGTTCGAGCTCCAGCAACTGGAACGCTTTACTATGTCACTTCACAGTTTAAATACAAATCTTGTGTCGGTTCGAGTAGCTTTTTTTGTTTGGATTGGTAAAAAGCTTGTTAGTTTAAATACAAATCTTGTGTCGGTTCGAGTCATTTGGTCTTACTGATTGCTTATTTGTCATTGAGTTTAAATACAAATCTTGTGTCGGTTCGAGTTGATATTTCATTTTGTCGTGTTTTTTCAAGTTGGTTTAAATACAAATCTTGTGTCGGTTCGAGCTGTTTGAAATGTTGCCACTTTTTAGGATAGTTGTTGTTTAAATACAAATCTTGTGTCGGTTCGAGAGAGCTTCAAAGTAAACCAGCATTGAGAACTCGTATGTTTAAATACAAATCTTGTGTCGGTTCGAGCCACTCTGCTGGTGCTGGGTTATCTTTGGCAAAACTGTTTAAATACAAATCTTGTGTCGGTTCGAGAATGGCTTTAATAGTTGAAGATGGCACGGGCTTAAGGTTTAAATACAAATCTTGTGTCGGTTCGAGTAGCTTCTTGTTATTTGCTAAGTATTGAGTAGTTCGTTTAAATACAAATCTTGTGTCGGTTCGAGACAACCGTGTTCTAAGTCCACCTCGTTTTTAAAATGGTTTAAATACAAATCTTGTGTCGGTTCGAGCGATTTACTATTTCTTTTAGTAAGATTTCAGCGCTTGTTTAAATACAAATCTTGTGTCGGTTCGAGTTTTTCAAGGTTTAAAAGTTTGTTTCCGTCATTAGTTTAAATACAAATCTTGTGTCGGTTCGAGTTGTGAGAGTGATTTTAAAATCTTAACAGGTCTTTAGTTTAAATACAAATCTTGTGTCGGTTCGAGATGCTATTCTCCTAGATTATTAAAGACCTTGATATGGTTTAAATACAAATCTTGTGTCGGTTCGAGGGCTAGATTATGGTGCTTTCTAAAATACAAAATCCCATAAAATAGCCATTTGTGTCATTTTTTCCAATTAAAATTAACAATGAAGTGTTAAAGATCGAAAAGGCGATTTAACGCCGTATTTTAGCAACTTTGCGCCTAAAGAAAACTAAAGTGTGGTTGGAAAATTAGATGAAAATTCCTTCGCTCTCCTTTTTTGGGTTGCCGAGCGTTTCTTCGTTGAAGCTTCCTGAGGTTAGCATCTTGATGATTGTCACAAAGTCAATCTCTTTATCGATCACTTTTTTGAGTTCACTTTGGAGTTTTATCTGGTTGGAAGGTGTGATGTTGCCTCTGAAAATGGACTTTTGGTGATGTTTGAGGTATTTTTTGCAGATCTTAAAAACCTTCGCGACGCGGTATTTGCCGACTTCGCTAAATTCATCGGCAATGTCGTAGAACAAAAAGACATAATTGTAATTGGTCGTGTCTTTTTTCACATCTTTTCCTTGAGCGAAAACGGGGTAAATTCTCGTCCTTCGACGATGGTTTTGATGAGTTTGTAGCCATCCAATTTGAGGCAATGTTTGTAGGAAACCTTGCGTTTGAGCTTTACATGTAAGAATGTTTCGTGCATGCGCTCTTCAAATGCATCGATGAAAATCTTCTTGCCCTCTTCGTTTAAAAGTGCGTAGTTTAGGGATTTGTCAAAGTGTTTGAGCACTTGGAGTTGCTTGCGCCCGACCAAATCAAAGATGGTTTTAAAAACGATGACGGGCTTAAACGCTTCGCTGAGATCCAAACTCAAACTAAAGCGTCCTTCTCTTGGACTGTGAAGAAAACTGATGGCTTGGTTGAGATGCGTGTGGTAGATGGAGGCGATGGTTTTGGTGTATAAAAGCGTGTTTCCAAAGCTGATGAGTGCGTTCATGGGATTATCGGGTGGGCGTTTGACACGCTTATTCATCACAAAATCTTCGGGTAAAAAATACTTAAAACTGTCGTAAAATCGGCTCCAAATCTGCCCTTCCACAAAAAGTATCTGTTCTATTTTCATCGTTACATGTAACAATGATGGCACATCGTTTTTCAACCAATCGAGATACGGCTTGAGCTCTTTTTTGTCGTGGCGATAGTAGTGGTACAACACTTCGTGGATATTTTGAGCGATGGCGGAGACGATGCTTTTGGCAATAACCAAGCGTTCATTGACAAAACTCAAAGACTGTTTTATGGTCAAATCGCCGCTGATGAGATACTCTTTGGGGTAAAAACTGCCGCTGTAGTTGCCGTGGTAGTTGAAGATGTGCATCGTAATGCCAGCCCTAGCGATGAAGTCCAAAAACTTCGTGTTGAAGCTCACCTCGTTGAGACAATAAAGCTCCCTCGTCTCTTCGATGGGCAGATAAAAATTGCCTTTTTCGTTGCTAAAGGCGATGGAGTTGTCTTTGCGTTTCAGTTCGCCCATCGAGAAGATGTAGCGTGTGTGATTTTTTGCCATGTTACCTCATATAAAACAGTAATCGTAATAAGCGCATTTTTTGCATTTGTTTTCAAACTTGGGCGGCGGCGGAACTTCGGCATTGATAAGCTGCGTAATTGCCTCTAAAACACGCAAAAGCTCGTGTTCGTTTTGCTCGGTTAATTCGAGTATCTCGCTTTTTGTGTTGTGATTTTTCTCATGGTACTCGACTTTGCCTTTGCGCTCGATGCCTTTACCTCTCAGTTTGTACAGATAAAGCAACACTTGCCACTTCACCGCTTCAGGGTCGGAGTCGGACTTTTTGAGTTCCACAAGGTACTCTTTGGTAATCTTGTCAATCTTGACATTGTCTATCTTCACTTCGGCTTTTTGCGCTTTCTCTTCGCTGATCTCATGCAACACTTTCCCGATGCGCACATCTTCGCTGTTATCTTCAAGATTGATGCGATTGGCGTGAAGCCAACACTGCGTGCGACAATGAAAATAGTAGTTGATGAGGGTTCCTGTGATGTTGTTCATAGAAAGTTATCATCTTTCAAACCTAGATATTTTTTTCTATTAAATTTTCCATCTTCAGTAATATATTCTGCATAATCTTTTACAAGATAAATACCACCTTTTTCCTCATCGTAATGAGGTAATACATATTTATCATTAAATCTCAAAATATTGAAAGTAAAAAATTGCATAAGTGCATAAATGTGAGACTTTGCAACCTTTTTTTCTGCAAACTGATTTATTTCATTTAAGGCGACAAACTCATTCCATACTTTGTGCCCATCAAGCTTCCCGTCCGTTTGAAAACACTCATCTAAGCCATCAAACTCTTTAACATTTTGATAAAGCGTTATATCAATTTGAAACGGAAAATAAAGCGTAAACGTATCGCTTTTAATCAATGTCATCTCTTCTTTGATTTTCTTATAATTAAGCTTTTTGATGGCTTCTTCAAAATAATCATGACTTGTCATCAATCCACTTTTATATTTTGTTTTATCAGTTTTGATTCTCTCTAAAACCTCGCCATAGTACACATCGAACTCTTTGTTTTTTAAAATATCTTGGTATTTTGGCGTTTTCAAATCTAATCCTAGACGATTATCGCCCCGATAGATTTTTTCAGCATCGTCCATATCGAAAAAGTAAACCTCACCTTCTCTTAAACAACTACGATTAATGCGCCCCATAAACTGTTCTTCACTGTCGATGGTCGAAATATCTTTAAAACCGATGTCCATATCTATATCAACACCCGCTTCAATCACTTGCGTTGCGACTATAATGAGGTTTTCATTTTTACTTTTGTTGATGACATATTGGCGGTATGCTTTGTTATCGTCACCGCTTAGTTCGTACACATTGTCATACTCATCTTTGATAGCGTTGTAAAACTCTCTCGCACTTTGCTTTTTGATGAACTCGAAGAGTATTTTTTTCTCTTTGGGTTGCCCTTTTAATAACTCCACTAACTTTGGTATCGTCATTTTTTCGGTTTTATCAAGTAAAAAATTGATTTTTACTCTGTCTTTAAAAAGTGCATTTTGAAATAAATCTTTCTTTTTCTTATCTCCGATAAGCGCAACAAAATTGTTTTTTTCTTCAAGAAAAAAATCTAGCTTAGGCAGTGTCGCTGACATAATGATAATTTTCATATTGAGTAAGCTCGCATATTTATCAAAAAACTCCACCATGTACCACCAAAGATGGTTATTGTAACTTTGTATTTCATCGAGGATAATGACGCTGTTTGCCAACTGCCAAAGAGGAAAGTTGTCCTCTTTTGATGTGCCAAATAAAATATCAAACAGTGCCACATGCGTAGTAATGAGAGCTGGGGCATGAAAAAAGAGTCGATTGACATAAGATTTTTCGTACTTGCTTTCACTCTCTTCTTGGTCTTTTTCACTTATGCTTATCGGCGTTATCGAGTTAATCACTTCGATTGTAAATTCATTTTTAAAGATGTCATCAAAAACGTTTTTCGTCTGTTCAACGAGCGTATTGAACGGAAAAATATAAAGTAATTTATTGAGGTGCTCATGGTTTTCTAAAAGTTTTAACGCTAAGTTGATTGAAGTAATCGTCTTACCGCTTCCTGTTGGTGCTTCAAGGTAAAAAATGTTTTTATCTAAGTTTTTGAGCAGATTTTCCTCTGCTTCTTGAAACATTTTGTTTCGTAATTTGTTAATGCCCTTATCACTTTTAAGTTTACATGTAAAGGTAGAGAAAAGCTCAGTAAGCTTTTGTTTCTTGGAGTTGGAAAACACTCCAAAGTCGTCGGTTTTTAAACCAGACATGTAATCGGTTGTAGCGTAATAATCACTTGAAACAAGGAGTGAAAAAAGGAGTTTGTTGAGAATATAAAATTCAAAATGGGGAATTTCAAACATGTCTAAATAAGTCCAAAATATCTTTTCTTTTTGATACTCTTCAACGATGCCAAGATTTCCATGATGTTTTGCTTGGTGGTAAGAAAATATGTAAAGTATAAATTTAAACTTTTCTCTTGTCTTTTGATCAGGTAACATTTTAATTTTTATCATGCAATGATCAATAAACATTTGCGATGAAATACTAGAGTGTTCGCTACTATCTGTTTTATTTTTATAGTCTTTAAAATGTTCATTATTCATCTTTCTTGCTTGAAAATATGGATTTGTCTTTCCAATATCATGAAGAAAAATTGTATTAATAAACATTTCCCTAAGCAAGTCAAAATTTTCACTGTCTATTTTGTGCAGTAAATTCTCTATGAGAGAATGAAGATTTTTGTGTGTTGCAATTTTATGAAAATACTCTAGTGTCAGATTTGAATGAGCGATGAGCGTTTCACATGGCGTATGCGCAAGATAACGCTCATCAATTCCGAACTCAGATAAAAGCATAGTTTTTACCGTCATTTGAATAAAGATCATGAGGTAAGCTTGTTACTTCATGATTGGAAAATACCAAAGTCTCATATTCATAAAAGTGATAATCCTTTTGAAGCCTCATCGGGGAAACTTCTTGAAAGAGATAAGGTCTTTCATCTTCTTTTGCAAAACCTAGCTTGTCAAAATTCTTGATAAATAATGAGTCAATGTAGTTTCCAAAAGGTGCAGAAAGCTCAACCATTTTCACATCATCAATCTTTGCAGGATGGTCGTTTTTACCAAGATAAGGGATAAAAACCGACTTGCCGCCCAAAAGGTAGTCACTGATTTTTTGAAAGATTTCACTTTCATCATCAAGTATCAGTATCTGCCATTGTGGATTTTCAAGCCACTGCTCACGAACGATGAGATTACCGCCTTGCTCAAAACTGGCATAGCCAACGCTATTATTGAACGTTTGAATTTTCTTGCTAAAATAGCCATTTGGTGCAAGCGGTGTTATGGCAATTTTGAGCTCTTTTAGCTTTTCATAAAACTCAGGAAAACCACCATCATAACTTAAAGAGCTTTTTTTCAAACCTTGATTTTTATCAGACAGTTGATTATGCCCACCAAGCCCGATGATAGACCCAAGCATTCCCAGAAGGGAAGGCTTATGAATGTTGTTATAAGTAAAATACGCAAAAACATTCACATCAGGTTTTCTAAAACATGCCGTTTTTCCGCTGAGTATAAACCTAAGCGCTTTCATGGGTTATAGTTTCTCTTGGGTAAAGATGTTAAATCGACTCAAAGATGTTTTTAGACTGAGTTTAAATGGATTGAAATAAACTTCAACACTCGCATATTTCCCCTCAATTAACTTCTCAAGATCACTAAGATCAATCTCTCTTTTTTGGCTATCAAATTTGATGTAGTCACTTAAATCTGGCAAATAGAACTCTTCATCTTTACATGTAAGAAACAGGGCAAACTCATTTTCACATCCAAATTTTGAGTTGGTACTGTACGCCGTAGCGCTCACAAGTGCAACTTTTTTAAACTCAGCATAGTCTGCTTCGGTGTAGCCTTTAAACTCTGAGCCTAGAAGGGTTTTGTATTCATCATAATTTTTAGGGTTGATGCTAAATCCATAAAAATAATGCGCTTCATCGACGGTGATTTTTGTTCCTAATGTCGATTGTTTCGCATCATCTTTCGTTGAGTCAGCAAATGGCGATAAAATGTCTTGAATTTCTATATTGGTATCGTCAAATTTATTAAATCCTTGACCAAATTGCACTGCCCCTGTAATAGAAATATTTTGCTTTTTTTCTGCAAAAGTTGCACCAAAATTTTTAACGTCAATCGCTTTGAAAAGGTTATTCATAACATCTTGTGTTGGTGTTTTATCGGTGATTTCTCCAAAAAGATATGTGTATCGTTCCGCCAGTTGTTTAGGCACAATTGAGCCTTTTTCATCTTTCCAACTTTTGATAAAAAGAACTTTTTTGCCCTCATTTTCCCACATTTTTTTCATAGGATATTTGAGTGCTTTATCACTCCCAAAAATATCGCCGTTGCTTGTTGACTTTGGTCTTCCCGTGAAATCTGCATTCCAATTTGCCATTTTTGCTTTGATCCCGATTACGCCATAAACTCTAGTCATCTTAATTCTCCTCTTTTTTCATATAAAATAAATTTTGAGATAAAACTCCAACTAAAAAATTGTCACTATTAAAAACATCGTCTTTGGTATAAGCGGTAATGAGCGAAAGTGCATTGTTGAACTTTGTTTGGTTGAGCCCAATTTCATGTTTGTATTTAAAGAATGTAAATTTGATTTCATCTTTTAATTTTTTAACTGACTTTGCTCTTAAAAATGGCTCTAGCATATCAGCGTCTTTTTTACCTGATTTACTTTTTGTAAGTAAATATTTTGCCACTTGCCCACAAAGATAGGAAAACTCTTCACTGCTCAAATCACTATAATCTGACATTTCAAGTTTAGTAATGACTCTTTTTTGTACTTCAATAATATCCATAACCGCCTCTCCTTTATGTTGTAATAATGAAAATTTTAGATTTAAACTCTCTTTTGCTTTATAGTCTCTATTTTGTCTTAAATGCTCAATGACAAAATCAGTTCCATATTTTTTAATGACTTGATAAAACTCTTTTTCATCGTATTTTTTGAAATAATTGATCATCGCATATTTTGTCTCAAATATAAGCTGTTGAAGCTTCTTGGAGACAAAATCAGAGACTTTTAAATCATCACGAAAATAATTATGTTTAAGTTGCTTATTGTAAAAAACTTCATCAACGATAGTTTCAAGCTGTAAAAGGTTTTTAATTTTTATATCTTCTTTGTCTTTGATATGAAGATGATTTTTGACAACTATTTCATCTTTAAACTCTTCAATTTTTACAGGTAAATAGTCAAAATCTGTCACAATATCTTTTTCTTTAAAATCTCGATTAATAAAAAACTGATTTCCAAGAGGCGATTTATCTTGATAGTCTTGAAACTTTAACCAATCAAAAAACTTTTTTAACAAGAGAGCATTACTGTCTTTTATCATACAAGGGGCTTCTATTTTACGTGTTTTTTGTGCAAGAAAAGGCTTCTTCGCATTTAATCCCATATTAGAATCAGATAAACCATAAACATCCTTATCTATGGTTTCACTGTATTCAATATCGTTAAAAATTTTGATTGCATAGTAAATTTCACTCTCTTCTTTATATTTTTCAACTGTCGCATCAAAAAATATTTTAATGTAATTATCTACATTGTTTTCCTGTGCAATTTTTACAATAGCTTGTATATTATCTTCGACAAAGTTATATTTTTTGGTAACATCTTCTTGTCTTGCTGGGTCATTTAATTTATTTTGAAAACCTTTTAGTATCTCAATTTCATTTCTTTTTTTGAATTTTTTGTAATTAGAAAGTGCTAAATAGTGACTTTTAATAGCATCGTGTGAAAGTAGTTTTTTTGGATCATCACTTATAAAACTTTCAACTTTAACAAAGAATGAGAGATAGTTGACATTGTGGATTTTTTTATCATCGAACGCTTTATTGGAATTTAGATAACCGCTATAATAGTCGCGCTCTTTAAACCAATCAAACATTGTGTGATTCACATCACCGTTTACATGTAAAAATACTTTTTCTTTTTTGAGTGTCTTTGAAATAAAATATTCCATACTTACATCATCATTGACTTTAACATAAAGCCCATCTTTGAGGATATAATTATCTAAAATAAGCTTATCGCCTTTGGTTTCATACTCTTTTCTAAAAACTTCTAACATATCGTAAATCATTAGTTATCCTTACTTAAGTCATTCAATTTTATTTCTATTATTTTTTCTTCATTTTTATACACATTTTCAAATTCGTCAAATAAACAAGTCAACTTGTAAATATCTTTATTTAACCAATAAATAAAATCTAAAATTTCTTGATGAATTTCAAATAAATTTTTTATATCAACAATAGTATCAAAATGAAAAATCTTATTTCGAAGATTTCTGATTGTATTTATTCTAGCTGCTAACTTTTTTCTTACGGCCATATTTTTAGGAATATTTGGAAAAATCAATTTTACATATTTATTCCAAATTTTTTGTTCATACTCTTTACCTAATAAATATGTCCAAAATCCAAAACTAAGCTCTGAAATTATTCTACCTGTTGTTAGCGCTTTACTTTTATCTATTTTGTTTTTTGCCTCATCTATTTTAGCTCTTAACCTAGGAGTTAAAAAATTCTCATCATCAAACCAAAACTCATTATTTAGTTTATCCGATAAAGCTATATGGATGCTATTTCTTAAAGTAGTTTCAAAAGTTTGCAATGGAAAATATAAGGATTTAGAGAGCGCAACATTGAGTAGATATTTTTGAATAATTATTTTTTTATCATTTATAGAAAATATTTTGGAATAGTGTTCTAATCTATCTCTTGAAATAGACTTTTCCAAATTCTCAAATAATAAATATTTTTCCACTACATAACCTCATCATAGCATATTGCCTTTTTTGCATTATTCATGTATAATTTATGTGCAGACCCTAGGTAAATCCTCTCCTGCAATCTTGCAGTGATGATCCTAGGGGTAATATTGAAATTGTATAGCAAACAGATTTCAATTGTCAAGTCACTAGTTAAGTATTTTATATTTTTATTCCAATTTTTGAAATTTTTTGATAAAATTTTGAAGAACAACATTACTTCACTTTAAACCGAAACATATAATGTATTTAAATCTAGTTAAGTATTTTAAAGTAATGTTGTTTCTTCTCAAGCCAAACAAAATCCACCACCATAGCTATTCTTCTCCCCCAAACCACACGCCAGCGTAACAAACGCCAATTTCTGACTCACCTCATCTTCGTTAGGGACGATTCTAAATTTATTGCCAAAAAAGCGGATAGATTTGCCGTCTTTGGTGATGAGGATGTTTTGTGGGACTTTGTTTTTGATTTCGATAAGTTGGATGAAATTTTGGTTTACATGTAAGGGCTCATTGAAGAAGCTTTGGTATTTTTTTTCGGCGTTTTCGTGGAGTTGACGTTGAAGTTGGACGATGTCACCGCTTTCTTGCATTGTCCAGTATTTGCCATTACTGACTGAGACGATGACGGGGGTGGCGCTGTAGAGTTCAGTGATGAAAAACTGTGAAATGGTTTTTTTATGGGCTTCGACGACGAGGAGATTTTCGTTGTTGATGTTTTGGCGGAGCGTGGTTGAAAGTGTGTCGATGAGCGTTTCATCTAGGGAGCGAATGGTAAAGTTATACGTTTCACCGCCTCGATAGGTTTTCTTTTGAATGTCTTCGTCTTTGGGCTTAAAGCCGCTAAAAACGTAATATTTGAAGCCCTCTTTTTGGTGGACTTCGCCTTCTCCTTCTTGGTACATGCAAAAGCTGATGTATTTGGAAAGCAACTCAAAACTACGCTCAAAAGCCATCTCTTTTTTCAAATATGCTACGCATCTCAGTTCAAAATATCTCACAGTAACTCCTTGATTTTTAATGTTTTCCTTTAGGTTTTATGCATTGTTTAGATAGCCTATCGATGAAGTTTTATTTTAGCAAAAAATTATCACATATTTACTCACATTAGATTAGCCAATGAACAATATAGATTAAGTTTATGTGTTTTAAAGCCTATGTTACAACATGTTACATGCTTTTCTTGTGAATTGTTATTGTGAAACTTCGAAAATTAAGTCATTGAGAAGAATCAAAAAGCTATTTTCCGAAGCGAAAACTTTAAACCTTTTAATGTCTACAGCGACAATCTCAAATTTTATATATTTTAAAAAATCATAGTCTATGGTGGATGGTATTTTTTTGTTTGACTCAAGCCTGTAAAGTCTTTTATCTTTGACTATGTAGGATATATAAGGGTTGATGATGCCAAAGTGAGAGTGCTCTGTTTGTGCGTTGAGCTGATCAAATTTATTTTTATCATCAATGAGGATATCGGATGTTTTTTGACTAATAAGTGAAACATCTTTACTTTGAGTAAGATCAAAAAAGAGTGTTTTGTAGATTTTTGTTGTTTTTTCTACGGTATTAAAAGAATTTTCATAAACTTCATTACTTTTTTTTAAAGTAGCAATGCTACGGTAAGAGGAAAGAATTAAGAGTGAAATAAGCGCTATAGAGATAACAACCTCGATAAGTGTAAAACCTTGTTTTTTCATTGTCCTTTGCTTTCAATGGTATACATGTAAGCTCCAAAGTCACCTTGCATTGAATATTTTGTGACTATAAAAGTTAAGCCTCCATTGGGAATAAATGTTTTTTTAAGTGTTATTTCGTCTCTCTCAACTCGTTCAAAGGTCAATGATTTGTCTTTGAGAAATTCTCTTGTATTGTCATCAAATTTATATTTTTTATTTAACAACTCATCTAATGATTTTGTACTATGGTGCAAAGTATCGTTCATATTGAGCATGAAAGTAGAAGCAAGGAGGGTGAAGCTATTTTTATGAGCATTGTAAGCTATAAGTTTTGTGTTATTCGCTGAACTTTGCAGTAATGCAAGCCCTACAAGACTCATAATAATAACGGCAAATAAAACTTCGATGAGAGTAAATGCTTTTCGCATTGCTATTCTTTAATACCTATTCGAATGGCTTCATCAAGAGAAGTTTCACCTAATATTAACATCTCTTTAAGCTGATCTTGAATGGTAATGAGCCCAAATTTTTTAGCCATATTGCGAATGCTTGCATCATCGTTATTGTCCTTGATGATGGAACGGATTTCTGAATTAAGTTCAAAAAGTTCACCGATGGCTTTTCGTTTTGAAAAGCCTGTGTAACGACATTTTTCACATCCTTTGGCTTTGAAAATTTTGGCATCTTTTGGGATTGAAAACTCGTTAAGATGTTCTTCTGCCAAGGTGTCTTCTTCTTTACATGTAAGGCATAAAATTCTTACTAAGCGTTGTGCTAAAACACCAATAATCGTAGAAGAAACTAAAAAAGGTTCAATTTTCATATCGATGAGTCTGGTAATTGAAGAAGTAGCGTTATTGGTATGCAGCGTTGAAAGGACGAGATGACCTGTCAGGGCAGACTGTATGGCTATCTTAGCCGTTTCAGCATCTCTTATCTCACCTACCATAATAACATCAGGGTCTTGTCTTAAGATGGAACGCAGACCTGTTACGAAAGTCAGTCCTACTTTGGCATTGACCTGGATTTGATTGATATTTTCAGCTTTATATTCTACAGGGTCTTCTATCGTGATGATGTTTTTTGTGGGTTCTGCAAGTTCTTGCAAGAAAGAGTGCAGTGTTGTTGATTTTCCACTCCCTGTAGGTCCTGTGACAAGAATGATGCCATGAGAAAACTTTAAAAGCTCTCTAAATTTTGCTGTGGTTGGCTCATCAAATCCTAAGGCTTCAAGTTGAGGG
>JAQWCT010000050.1 GCA_028705785.1 Sulfurospirillaceae bacterium
TTGATTTGTAACGGGTCTTGCGCTGTTTCGATTAAGAAAACATCCGCTCCACCATCAAGAAGTCCTTGCACGCAAAGCTTATAGCCCTCAAGCATTTCATCATAACCGATATGTCCTAACGAGGGAAGTTTTGTTCCAGGGCCCATGGCACCTGCCACAAAGCGAGGTTTTTGCGGCGTTGAAAAAGCAATACATGCTTCTTTAACTATTGCCGCTCCAGCCTTGGCTAATTCATAAGCTCTACTCCCTATGCCATAGTCATCTAAAACCCACGGCAATGCGCCAAAGGTATTGGTCTTGATGATGTCTGCGCCTGCGAGTAAATAACCTTTGTGGATTTTAGAAATTTCATCTTTACATGTAACATTTAAAAGTTCATTACACCCCTCAAGTCCTTCCCATGCGTGAGCGGGGATGCTGAGTGCTTGGATTTGTGTGCCCATCGCACCGTCGATGATTAAAAATTTTTCTGTGATTAATTCTTTGATAGTTGCCAAATTTATTTCCTATTAGTTTATAACTCTTTATTATGGTATCAAAACTCACATAATGTTACACTAAAGGGATGCTATTTGAATGAAAAGTAAGGGATTTTTCAATCCCTTACTGGTTTATTTTTCCCACTGAATCTTAAGTGGAGCTCTGCGGTATACGGGGCTTTGCCCGTAATTGGTTGCAAGGTATTTTAAGATTGTGGGTTCATCACTACCCAAATCCCATAATCCTTGATTTTTTTGCATATAACGAATCGCATCTCTCCAATACTTTTCATCACCTCTATTTTGTGTGACGAGCGTGGCACTATGACAAGCGATTGTACAGTGCGTTTTGACTGGCTCATAACCCTCTGCCATCACAAGACCTGTTTCTTTGTCAACTTTAAGCTCTTTACTGGCTTTTGGAGCTGATGCTTTAGCGGCCTCAACTTTAGGAGCTGGTGTAACCACCGTCTCTTCTTTAGGAGCACAGCCCACCATCAATAGCCCGACAAGAACAAGCGATAGCGTTGTTACTTTTACCATGCTATCTCCCTTAGACTATTTTAATGGCGATGCGGTGCGTCGCATTGTTGAGATAACCTTTTGGGTTCCATCCTGGAATGACCATCGGTTGAGAAACACCTTTTTTATCGACTGCCCTAGCCCATACTTCATAATATCCCTTAGATGGGAATTCTAAATTGGCACTAAAGCGTTGCCATGCAAATTTATTTTTAGGTTTTTTGAGCATCGTTTTCATCCAAGTTGCACCAAAGTCGATAGAGACAAACACTTCTTTAACATCACCGATACCACTCCACGCATTGCCTCTGACTTCCACTTTTTGACCAAAGTTAAACTTCGCTCCAGATGCAGGAAAAGTAACCAATGATTTGATAGGCATCTGCTCAATAACGCACATATTGCTTCCTGGTACATCACTGGCTGGCTCTACAGGTGTGCAAGGATTTCGGTAGTCATCAACCATCTTTGGACCATCATGGACTTTGTTACGAACCACGATACGGTTTAGCCATTTACCACTCACAGAGGCTGGGTATCCAGGGATGACTAGACGAAGTGGATAGCCATTCATCAAAGGGAGTGGTGCGCCATTCATCTCCCACGCTATTAATCCATCAGCTTCTAGTGCTTTTTGAAGAGGCACACCTCTAGAAATTGGCACTTTACTCGCATCTCCACTGACATGTGGATCAGCGCCATAGTATCCAATATAAACGGCATCTTTTTCATAGCCAACAGACTCTAGGACATCTTTAAGTCGCACGCCTGTCCAAGTTGGACAGCCCACACCTCCCATTGTCCATTGATTTCCTTTGGCTGGTGGGTTAAATTCACTTCTTCCATTGCCACCACACTCGATGAGAAGGTTTGAAGTGTAGTTTTTAAACTTGCTTTTGAGCTCTGCTATCGTAAATGTCACTGTTTTCTTCGTTGATTCACTTGCCCGTGCTGGTGAATTTGGTACAGCGTCACCACCGATAGTGAGCGTCCAAGTTGAAGCATCAATGTTGGTAGGAACGAGTCCATTGTTGCGTATAAACATCAGATCACTTGGCGTTACTTCACTATCCAACAAATGCGGAGGTGTCTCAGCAACGATAGGTTTGTCGCCCAAAACAACCAGTTGCAAATTCTTGCCATGAATCTTTAAATCCTCCATCGTAGGAGCAGCCATCGCTACGGGAATAAGACCTCCTGAAAGATTTTTAAGAAAAGGCACTTCACTACCAATAGCAGCGGCAATTGCCAACAATCCGCTTTTTTTAAAAAAGCCTCTTCTATCCAACAATTTTTCGTGATCCATAAATTCTCCTTTATGATGATGTGTATATTTATCTAAACATAATTCATTCTATCAGAAAAGAAACCTGAGTATAGTGGTAAGTAATATAATTTTTGATTATTTAACAAAATGAAGCAAAAAGTGGTAAAAAAGTGACAAATATATATTTATTTAAGTTTTAAGATAATTTTTTAACTTTATTTTTTTCTATTTCAATAAGTTTTATAGGTCAATTGTCTATAATATGACAAATGAATAAGGAGAGTTTATGGCAAAAGATAGCAATGGTAATGTACTCAATGATGGAGATAGCGTCACTGTGATTAAGGATTTAAAGGTCAAAGGGACTTCTGCAACACTGAAGCGAGGAACGCTGGTTAAAAATATTCGTCTCACTGATAACGAAGATGAGATAGAGTGCAATGCCGATAAAATCAAAGGTTTAGTGCTTAAAACCTGCTTTTTGAAAAAAGTCTAATCTTTACATGTAAGGAGAAGTAATACCTACTTCTCTTGAATGCTCATCAAGGATTCTTTTCGTTTATTGGCTAGTTCTTCACTCGCTTCTTGCTCTAACATAACCTTCATCTCATCAAGCGTCATCGTGACATTTTTATCTACATTTCCGGTTGTAAGTGGCGAGCCTAATTTTCCTAAAGCAAAACAGAATTTTCCTTTATTGTTAAGCTTGATGTTCTCATCCATTGCGCTGATGCGGGTACATTTATCTACCCATAAAAAAGTATCATTGAAATGATAGTCATGTAAATAACCAAAAAGCTTTGTCGTTTCAAAAAATTTGAGCTTGACTTCAAAAAAGGGACTTACTTCAAGATTCTCACTTAGGCGTAAAAGTATAGGAAATTTGTAGAGTGTTTTGCCTATTTGTACAGTGTTTTTAGCCCGATCAAGTTCCAAATCTTGCTCAATTTTGGGAAATTCCCAAAACCTACTGATATCTTTAGTCCAAGCGCCCAGTTGTTTGTCAAAGTTTTCAAACTGGGAAACTAAAGATGCTTCTTCGCTGAGCAAATCTCGTCCTAATCCCATCTCCCCTGCGTATCCCAAAAATGGTAATAGCGTAGCACTTACATCAAGCATGGAACCCGTTTTTTCAACTTTTTGACCCTGCTGCGCGCGCGGATCAATAATCATCAATTGGTCTCGCCTCTCGCCTTTCATCAAGGTATCTATTGCCATGTTGTGCATCGCTAGATGGTCTGAACTCACAACGATAATCGTATTTTTTCCATAAGGTGAATCTTGAATTTGCTTAATAAATCTTGCGATTAACTCATCCGAACACGCCACAGAATTTAAGATGGAGTTTCCGCCATCACCATAAGTTTTTTGTTTACAGCTCTTAGAAACATGTCCATAAGGATGATGAGTATCCATCGTGGAGAGAAAAAGTCCAAATTTGCGTTTTGAAGCAGAGAGTTTTTTAAAATCATTAAAGGCTATCTCAAAAAGTGTGTCATCATACAAACCCCATGGATTTTGATAACTAGGATTTTTAAGATTGGGCTTTAATTCATTAATCCCTTTGATGTCATCAAACTTATGGGTTCGATACAACTTATCCACACCCGCAAATTCCAAAGAAGAACCACTACGATAGGAAAGTGTATAGCCCTCTTTATGAAGCAAATCACTCATACAAGTCGCACCAGAGTAAAAAGAACTCATCTTCGACATAGAGTTACCTTGTGGAGAGTGCGCATTCGCAGAAGGCGTAACAAGCGGTAAACCACACAGTACAGAGGTCATCCCAGCTATCGTCCAACTCGTACCAACCACTTGTCTGATGTCAGTAAAATAAGTATTTTGTTCTCTTAAACCTCGTAAGTGTGTGACCAAAGAGGGAAACAGTTTTTCATCAAAATAAGTCGTCTCAAAACTCTCTGCGAAAATATACACTAGATTGGGATGCTCTTCACTCGCATTTTGTAAATTCGGTGTTTTGTAGTAATCTGCAAAGTTATTTTGTAAACTTAGGGCATTTTCAAAACCAATACTTTTGAGGATGCCATTATAAATCGTTATCATAGTTGGATGAATGGCTATAGATATGAGAAGACAAAGTGTTGAGATAATTCTTCTTATGATATTAGGTTGCGGGAATATATCATTTTTTAAAAGACGATAATAGAAATATGAAGCGATAAAACTCCCTATAAAAAATCCAAACCCGATGCTAATGATTAAATAATAGTCACCAAATCCTGAACCATCTAAACCATAACGCAGATGATAAATCACCGCATCATTAATGCCCTCACCCGTAAAGTAATCCGAAACAATGTAAAATCCACTCAGTATGATATATGCGAAGATAATAAATGCCCCCAATAGGACACTGCGTCTATTTCTCGTTCGATTTCTTGAAGTAAAAATAGAGAGTAAAAAAAGTAAAACAGAGCTCCACAAAAACATATTCATTGTCATTTTTTATCCCATAATAATTTAGAACGGTATTATATCGCTTTGTAGAAAGTTTGCAAGAAGAATCCTTTTTTTCACAAACTGATTAAAATTTAATCAATCAACTGCATATATTAAAATATAACAAGTGATACAATTTCATCAGTTTAAAACATTTAGGAGGAATTCATGAGAAACAAACTACTCTCACTCGCAACTTTGTTGCCAGTATCTATTTGGGCTGCCGAAGAGGCTGTTGCGGAAGCTACCGCTGAAGTTGCTGAAGTTGCAGAAAAGGTCTTAACACTTGATGTTGGCAATACCGCTTGGGTTTTAACGGCTACTGCATTAGTTATGCTAATGACACCTGCTGGTTTGGCACTTTTTTATGGCGGTATGTCTCGCTCTAAAAACTTACTCAATACCATTGCGATGAGTGTTATAGGTTATATCATTGCAAGTATCGTTTGGGTCATTGCTGGCTATACCCTAGCTTTTGGTACAGATATCGGTGGTTTAATCGGTTTTGATAGTTTCTTCTTGAGTGGCATCAAGGTTACAGACCTTTGGGCTACTGGAAGTATTCCTACTTTACTCTTTGCTGCATTCCAAATGACCTTTGCAGGTATTACGGTTGCATTGATTAGTGGTGCTATCATCGAAAGATTGAAATTCTCAACATGGATGATTTTTGTCGCACTATGGGTTATCGCTGTTTATGCTCCTATTGCTCACTGGGTATGGGGTGGTGGATTCCTTTCAAAACTAGGCGTTCTTGACTTTGCAGGTGGTACAGTTGTTCACATCAATGCGGGTGTTGCTGGCTTAGTAATGGCTCTAATCCTTGGTAAAAGATCTGACTTTGGTAAATCAGCAATGTTCCCATCTTCTATCACACTTACAGTTCTAGGTGCAAGTATGCTATGGTTTGGATGGTTCGGATTTAACGCAGGAAGCGAACTTGCAGCAGATGGTATCGCAGCAAGCGCATTCTTAGTCACCAATACAGCAGCAGCAATGGCAGCTATTTCTTGGATGCTAATCGAATATGTTACTTATAAAAAATTCACACTTTTAGGTATCGCTTCTGGTATCGTTGCTGGTCTTGTTGCTATCACTCCTGCGGCTGGGTTTGTAGATACAAGCGCATCACTTATTATCGGTGCAGTTGCTGGTATCGTTGCATTCTACGGTGTTAATGGTCTGAAAAAAGCACTTAAATACGATGACTCTTTAGATGCATTTGGTATCCACGGAGTTGCTGGTATCTGGGGTGCGATTGCAACTGGAATTTTTGCCAACCCTGAGGTTAATGAACTTGGTACAGGTCTTCTTTATGGAAACCCAGACCAACTTATCATCCAAATTGAGGGTATCATTGTCACTATCATCTATACAGCTATCGCAACAGCGATTGTCTTCAAAGTTGCCTCAATCCTTACAGGTGGAGCAAGAGTTGAAAGTGAAGAAGAGTCTGCTGGTTTAGATGAAGTAGCTCACGGCGAAAAAGCATTTAACTTAAGATAAGGATTAAAAAATGAAAAAAATAGAATCAATCATCAAACCATTTAAACTTGAAGATGTTAAAGACGCTTTGGCTGAGCTTGATATCACAGGTATGACAGTAAGTGAAGTTAAGGGTTATGGAAGACAACAAGGTCACTCAGAGCTTTATAGAGGGGCTGAGTATGTGGTAGATTTCTTACCAAAAATCAAAATCGAAGTCGTCGTCACTGACGAACTCGTTGACAAAGTTATCGAAACTATCGTTAAAAGTGCGCGAACAGGCAAAATCGGTGATGGCAAGATTTTTGTCACCAACATCGAAAAAAGCGTTCGTATCAGAACTGGTGAAATGGATAACGAAGCTATCTAAAACTTTATGGGCAGATACTATATCTGCCCATCCTCTTTTCTTAACTTACTTGAGCTCAAAATGATTTTTAATAGCCTCTTTTAATGCTACTGATAAAAATGTTGGCACAGCATTTCCAATCTGGAGATTTTTATCACTTCTTGAACCAAAAAAAATGTAATCATCGGGAAAACACTGTATTCTTGCACCTTCTCTTGTTGTAAGAGGCCTTGGTGCTTTTGGGTGAATACATCTCGAAGATGATGGTGTACTTAAATTTCTTGTGATAGTTGTACTTGGTCTATTCCACCAAAGCCTGCAATAAGTGTTTGCAAAACCGCTGGTAGGTCTTAATTCTTCGGGTAAATCTCGGGGTGTTCCACCATCTGGAAGATTTTCCATAATCTTAATTAACTTGTCATTATTTTTGGGCGCATTATGGTCCATTATTTTTTTTGGAGCATTTTTCCGCATCAATTTTTGAAAAGTATTTTTTGGCTCACAAAAATATTCAAACCTCGCTTCGCCACTTTTCATAAATACTAAATCACTAATGGCATCTGAAACTGTTAAATAAGGCAATAACTCTGATTTTTCAAATTGGTTATAGTGCGTGGGAGAAGGAAACAAAAAGGGCGCATTCAATTTTGTTCCAATAATAATAACTCTTTCTCTCATCTGTGGTACACCATAATCTACGGCATTAAGAACTTTCCAAAAAATTGTATAGCCCAATGACTCAAATAATTTTATAATAGTTGCGAACAATTCTCCCTTTTGCATTGACAAAAGACCTTTAACATTTTCAAAAAGAAAGACCTTTGGATTTATCTCTTTTAAAACTCTAAAATATTCTTGAAACAGCTTTCCTCTAGGATCATCAATTAACCGTTTTCCTACTGTAGAATAAGCTTGACAAGGTGGTCCACCAACGACCAAATCAATATCTCCGCATTCTATTCCAAAATCTTTTTCCACATCATGAATACCAAAATCTTTAATATCTTTACAATAAACTTTTACATTTGGATAATTCAGGGCATAGGCCTTTGCCGTATTAGAAGAAAGCTCATTGGCTACTATAATATCAAAGTGGTCATCATGAGCAAAACCATAACTTAATCCACCAACACCTGCAAATAAATCTACAACTTTAATTTTTTGCATTTGAACTATTCAAAAGACATTGAGATAAATTTTGGAGGTTCTTCCGTCAGTTTCCAAGCAAAATAATTTTGATCAATATTGAAAACAGTTTGCCCTTCCATCTGCTGTCTTGTAATCCAATTTACATTATCTTCATCAATCTCATCAATCTTAACAAAAGCCACTTGTCCATTAAAAAGATCAAAATGGATAACCAAAGATGCTATATTTTCATCTCTTTTTATTTTTTTTGCTTCTATCACTTTGTGTTGTTTGATATCATTTATTCCTTGAAAACCTGATTGAACCTCAATTCTAATCTTTTCACCATTTTGTAAGTTGATTTGCAAATCTGCCTTAGGTGTTCTTTTAAAAGTTTCAATGTTACTAAAATCATCATCACCAATCAAGTCAATATTTTCAATATCAACATCAAAAATCTGACTTAAAGCTTTCAGAAAATAAGAAGAGATAACAAACCCTCTCATCCAAGAAAAATATACTTCTTCGGGTCTTCTGCCTTGGTTATTGAGTTTTACAATGATATTGTTATATTTTAATTTTTCAAAAACCGTTGTAATATTCTCATGACAAAAAAGATCAAAATTATCAACTTTAATCTCATCAGCTACAAGAAGATTGATCTTTTGTACAATTTGAATCAATCTACCATTTAATGACTCAAGATATTTATAATCTACTTCAGAAACAATATCTTTTGCCCCAAAAAAAGCTTTTATGCCATTTTGATTTGTAAAACCAAGTTTTTCTCTATATTCTTTAAAATATTTTGCATCAATCATTGCCATGCTATTTAAATCCTTTTTTCAATTTAACCACGAAGCTTTCGCTCTTCTTTCATACGATAGGTCATCACAAGGTTAAAACACAACTCGCTTAACATCATCAAATCCCACATCGTTAAAATCTCTAAAAATGGCATATCTTCTTCGAGTGCTTCAAAATCAATCTTACATGTAAAGGAATAGGCATCATTTGGAGCGCCTAGTTCTGGGAGGTTGAGAGCATATTGAAAAGAAAATGAGATATCACTTTTTCGGTGCATCCTGCGAATGCGTTTGAGTGTCCCATCAAAATCTTTGGCATTGAGGCGAATTTCGGAATGGATGTTGTGGGAGAGGACATTACGGACAAAAGAGACGATGTCAAAGAAGTTTTCGTATTGTTCTCCAAAAAGGTCTTGCATAAATGTCTTAAAAGAGCTTTCAAAGCGCAAAGACTCAACAGTCGCCATACAAATACCTCTAAAGGCATTGAACTCTACAAAATATTCAAATAAGGAAATATCCTCTTTTTTGGTCTCTCGCGCATTGACGAGCAGTTCATGGATGATTTCTGCATTGAAGTAATATGCCTGTTCATTTTCATACTTCTTGACCACAAAAAGGCTTCTATTGGTAAAATCTTCTGTTTTGGAAAGTTTGCTAAAAAATTCTCCCATGTGCAAAAAATAAAAATTTTGTTCAACCAGTAAAAGTGCATCTTCTAAAAGCGTTTCATTATCGGTCATACTTTCTCCATTTGAACTTTTATCTCTTGATAGATAGCACAATGCCCTTCCTGCGAAGCCTTGGGTGGTGTCAATCTATTGGCATTTTTAGCACCGCTATAAAGCATCACACAATCACTTCTAAGCCTGTCACTGGGCATGACGATATATTCACATTGACCATATTGGTTGGAGAGGATGACTTTATCGCCTTTGTTAAGTCCTACATGTAAAGGCACATACAGATAATCATCTTTGATAAACTGCGAATTGAGTGACTTATTTTGCTTCGTTGCTAAAAGATAAAAACCCTCGCTATCGTTGTCAAATTCATCGTCAAATTCATCGAAAAACTCAAATTTTCCACTAGAGGTATAAAATGTTTTTTCATAAGGCAGTGTTTCATAAGTTTTGGAGATAAGATGCCCATTTTTAAGCACAGAATGAGAGTTGATAACGCCTTGAAGGATAGCTTCCGCGCTTTGTAATGGTTCATAGTTAAAATGAGACATCAGTTTTGAACATAGTTCATACTCACTGATGCCTATGTCACTCTCATATGCTTTTGGCATTTGACCAATAAATTCATGTCCATAGCTGAGTTTCAAGTCATCTTTTTCCAAAAAAGTCTTAGCTGGTATTATCAAATCGGCGATTTTGGATGTTTCATTTTCATGAAGCCCAAAGTAAACCACAAAACCTGCATTTTTCAAACCATGCTCAACTCTAGGCGTACAAGGCATTTGCTCCATAGGATTGCCTCCTTGAATAAAGACCAAACCATACTTCCCAAAATCCACAATGGGCAAAACTTCTGTTTTAGCTTTTACTTTAAACGGTGCATCAAATCCAAACCCACTGTTGGAAAGATAACCTACGCCACAGCCTTCTTTGCCAAAAAGACCCAAAAGTGCCGCAAAAGAGTCAATAGAGCGCAATACACTATGCCCAAAACTATACTTTTGAACACCAATACCTACTAAAATAGAAACTTTTTTACCTTTTATCAAAGAAAGCAGTGTTCCAACATTTTCCAGTGAACAACCACATTTGTGCATCAAATCACGCATAGGAATACCACAAACAAAATCTATAAAAGATTTAAAATTACTGCATCTTTGTTCGATAAACTCCGTATCCTCCATCTGCTCCATATACGCCACACGGGAAAGAAGCATTGCTAGATAGATATCGCTTCTGGGTTTTATCGGTATATGCAAATCTGCCTTTTGAGCCAAATCAATACTCACAGGGTCAATCACAATCAGTGTTTTACCTTTGAGGGATGGGAGCATATGGGAATTGGTTACGCTAGGATTTCGACCCCACAAAATGACAACTTCACTTTGCTTTACATGTAAAGGTGAAAAACTAAGATTTGCACCCCTTCCTTCTACAATACCAGCATCTCCTGCTTCATCACAAAGAGAACCTGAAGCCAAAACTGCCTCGTGTTTCGCAAAAAAGAGTTTGGTGACACTTTGCATAATGCCCAGATTACCACTGCCTTTAAAAAAAAGTGTTTTATTTTGTGGATTTTGTGAAAGCTGTTGCTCTAAAACATCCATCGCCTCATCCAATGAAATCTCACGACCAAGGTAAGAAGGCTTAGCGATGCGAGGAAAAGTATGATAATGATTGAGATGGTGACATAGATAACCTTGTGTGACAGGATGGTCTTTGTCACCTTTTAGCGTCTTATCTTCACCGACAACAATACTACACCCATCAAAGCAATCCAATGGACAAGTGGTTTTTTTCATCAAATTCCCTCTTTTATAAGAATTCGATATTATACCTCTAAATGGAGTATTTTGTCTTCTAAAATTTCTAAAGAAAGCGTTTCATTAGTATCTAGTTCTATATGTTGGTAAGTTATTTTTAAACCATTTTCTTCCATCAAAGCATCAACTTCTGCATAATTAATCTCTTGATGTTCATCTAAATGCAAAACTAAAAAGTTGTGACTATAGGCCCGTACGATAATAGCTTTGGGATAAATACTCTCAATGGTTTTTGCCATTAATGTTAAAAATTCGTCACCTTTTTTCCAGCCATATTTTTTATTGTAAATAGAAAAGTTAACACAATTAAGATGGTCAATAAAAAACATTTTGACTCTTTTATCATCAGTATGTGCAAACATAAACTTGAGATAATTAATGTTGTAGTAACCCGTCAACTGATCTCTAAAATAATAGGAAAACCGCATCTCTTCAAGCAAATCTTTGGGCATTTGTGTCGTATCTTCGGGAATAAAAATATCAGAAAACACTGTTTGTGCTACTTTGACGATGCGTGGGTTGAACTGTTTTCCACTCTCTTCATCCAAGATGGCCAATGCTTCAACTCTGGTCATGCTTTTACGATAAGCTCTATTAGTTGTCATGGCATCAAATGCGTCAGCTACCGCTATAATTTGTGAAAAGAAAGGGATATTTTCACCTATCAAACCATCAGGATAGCCTTTCCCATCATAATGTTCGTGATGGTGAAGCACCACTTTGGAAAGCACCTTGAAAGGCTCATGTTTTAGAAGTTCAAAACTTGCTTTTGAGTGGTATTGGATTAACGAATATTCTTCGGAGGTTAGCTTTTCTGGTTTCAACAAGACAGCATCAGGAATTTCTATCTTACCGATGTCATGTAACATCCCTGCTTTATAGATAAAATCAGCATCATCAAGCGTATATCCAAGCCCTAAGACCAGCATTTTTGAATACTCAGCCACTCTTTTACTATGCCCTGCGGTATAACTATCTCTTTTTTCCATCATATTGACAAGGGCATACATACTCTCTTCATACAATTTTGTTTTTTCATTGAGATAATTTTTTCCCCGAGAGTGTATCCACCAAATCGCAAAAATTCCCAAAATCCATGTTCCAATATACATTATAATTAAAAAATAATAGCTTTGGGGATTGGCTTCATTAAAATTTGGAACCAACATCCGAACACTGGTAAAACCAATCAAATCACCTATTTTAGAATCATCATGGACATGGCAAGAAATACAAGATTGATTAGCAATTAACGGTTTAATATAAAAAATATTTTTTCTACCCTCTTCTTCAAAGACTACAAAACTATCTTCTTGCGTATTTTTCATACTCACAAGTGCTTTTTGAAAAGCAGGATGAGAATTCTTTTCTTGCACATTTTTTGCCATAGACTCAATATGCAAATCCATACTGCTCTGTCTGGCTAACACATAGAGTAATTCTTTGAGCGAAAAATTATTTTTAATGCTATATTTTTGCTCATCATTTAAAGCTTGCGCTTTTTGCTCATATGCCCAGTAAATAAAAGCAACGGATTGTTCAGTCACACCTTTAATTTTTTCTAAAGAATTCTTTTCGATATGTCGTGCTTCACTATTAAATTGATAGACAACAAATAATGAGGTTAGAATAGTCCAAAAAATAGTCAATAATATAGCTATTTGTTTAAAATATTTTATGCGTTTAGTTACTGACATTGTTGTGGCATTCTTATGTTAGGATAAGTTAAATAAATTTAACTTCTTAATTCTACATAAAAAAAACTTAATAGCGTATTTAATAAAATAATGTTTACTTATTAAAAAGATTTGGGACACTTTTCATGTCCCACAAAGAAGTTAGATACTAATTTCTTTAATATCTGCAATAGCTTTAAACGCATTATAGATAGAAGCAATAAGATTTTGTCTATTTTTTCTTACATGTAAGACTTCGGTATTAACCATGACA
>JAQWCT010000251.1 GCA_028705785.1 Sulfurospirillaceae bacterium
AAAACGAAAAATAAAAAAGTGGGCTGTACTTTGAAAAATAAATCTTTACATGTAAAGAGTAAAAAATGATGAGCATTTTTGTTTGTCCCTATTTTCACGGCGAAGCCTATTTTATCGGTGGGGAAAATATGGATGAACTTATCGCCCGAACAGGCGATAATCCACATCATGGAGCAAAATAAAAAGCTTTACATGTAAAAGATTTTTATACGAAATTTAGCTAAAATTTAACGCATAAATAGACGGTTAATGAGCAAAAGTTAAAAGTTTAGCCCCGACCCCTTTTTTTTGTTGAAATATTTTTATCAGATAAACGAACATTTTTTATGAGCATTTATCTGATAATATCAGACTCTTTTATATATAATGTTCGTTGAATAAATAGTTATAACATAAGATACTAGGGGTCGGAGCTAAACTTTTAACTTTTGCCAAAAAAACAACCAAATTTGCTCATTACTCTTTGACTTTTACATGTAAAAATTTATCTCTCAAAGTAGATTCTTGCCTCTTCTTATTTTACTAGTATACGAGGATCTAACTTTTAATTTCTTTACATGTAAAGTAAAAAAAGAGAAATGGAACATAATCAAATAGTGCCACAAGACTCAGTGGAGATCATTACCTTCAAGGTTTGATTGACAATGCCATCAGTCTACAGTCATCTCTTGATTTACAACTAGGTATCTCACGCTCACTAAATCACTCTTAGGGGATACGCTTTTTTAAGACGATTTAAGGTAAACTTGAACATTCAAAGTTAATAATAAAGGTCATTTTATGGGTTTAGGTGTAGGTATCGTAGGACTCCCCAATGTAGGCAAATCAACCACTTTCAATGCGCTAACAAAAGCACAAAACGCAGAATCAGCTAACTATCCATTTTGTACGATTGAGCCAAATAAAGCCATCGTTCCTGTCCCCGATGATAGACTCGAAGCGTTGGCTCAAATCGTCAAGCCTGAGCGCATTCAGCACTCTACGGTTGATTTTGTAGATATTGCTGGATTGGTGAAAGGTGCAAGTTCTGGCGAGGGACTGGGTAATCAGTTTTTATCCAATATCCGTGAAGTTGAAGTTATCTTGCATATGGTACGCTGTTTTGAAGATGAAAATATCACCCATGTGGAAGCGGGCATCAATCCTCTTCGAGATATTGAGATTATCGAAAGTGAGCTTATCTTTGCAGATGTGCAACAACTCGATAAAAAACTTGACCGTCTTAAAAGACAAGCTAAACTTGACAAATCTGCGCAAGGCATGGCAGAAATCGCAGTTGAACTAAGAGCACATTTAGATGACATCAAACCTGTGAGTACTTTTGCACGAAAAGAAGATGAAAACTTCAAGCTTCTTGATAAAGAGCTTCGATTTCTCTCCAACAAAACCATTATTTATGGTGCCAATGTCGATGAAGCAGGACTTGTGAGTGATAATGACTATGTTAAAACTGTTAAAGCCCATGCCAAAGAAGTTGGCGCTGACATCGTTGTGTTATGTGCTAAAGTGGAAGAAGAGATGGTTGCCCTTGATGATGATGAAGCGGAAGAATTTTTAAAAGAGCTTGGCATCGAAGAGTCTGGTTTGAAAAAGATTATTAGACTCTCATTTGACAAACTTCACCTTGCTTCTTACTTTACCGCTGGTGTCAAAGAAGTTCGTGCTTGGACGATTGAGAAAGGCTGGAAAGCGCCAAAAGCAGCTTCAGTTATCCACAATGACTTTGAAAAAGGTTTTATCCGCGCTGAGGTTATCGGATATGATGATTTTATCGCTTACAAAGGCGAAGCAGGCTCTAAAGAAGCTGGCAAAATGCGACTAGAGGGAAAAGACTACACCGTTCAAGATGGTGATGTTATGCACTTTAGGTTTAATGTTTAACTAATATCAAAAGCCTTTACATGTAAAGGCTTTTCCCCTTCCCTCGCACGCTATATCCTAAAATCAAATGCATGATATTTACAATGCAACGCGTTTGCAACTATTGCATGATAGAATTACCTCAAACTAAACCCACAAGTGGAGATGGCATGTTTGATAAAGTCTCTTTTTTTGATACGCTAGACGCTTTACATGTAGAGATAAAGTCTGGTAACTATCTTTTGTTAGTAGGTGAAAAAAGTGACCTCTCCCATCTTCATGCTCTCTCCTCTATTACGATGATTGGTGCTATTTTCCCTAGAGTTATTTTTGGAACGCAAAGTTTTGAGAGTGGCATTGTAGCGCTTAAATTAAGTGATAAAGCTTCTTTTCATCTGCTCAAAGATATGGATAAGGTAGGTGTATTACCTATGACAAAAGATGTTCATTCTGTGTTTGCTGTTGTGGATGGACTTTCATCTAAATTGGATGATTTTTTAGAAAATATTTTTTTTGTTTTACCTGAACAAACCTATATCATGGGTGGTGGTGCGGGAAAAATGACACTCAAACAAGAGCCTGTCATCTTTGATAACCATGGATTTTATCAAGATAGCGCTTTGGTGATACAGTCTAGTAGTTCAATGAATATTGGTGTAGGTCACGGATGGGAACCTCTTTTAGGTCCTTTTTTGGCAACAGATTGCAATGGACATACTTTGGAAAAGATCAATTTTAAAGAGGCTTTTCATATGTATAAAAGTGCAGTGGAAAAAGATACTCCTGAGCGATTTAATGAGACTAATTTTTTTGATATTGCTAAATCTTATCCGATAGGTATATTGCGATGTGGAAGAGATCCTATTGTAAGAAATCCTATTTTTAGTGATGGAAAAAGTTTATCTTTAATTGGAAATATGGATACCAATTCGGTTATTTCGATTTTAAAAGGTAGCAAAGAGACACTGATAGAAGCTGCTAAACAAGCGGCATTGGCTGCAAACGAACATACAACTTCCAAAAGTTATAATGTTATTCTAGTCGATTGTATCTCTCGGCTATTATTTTTAAAGGAGTCATTTCAAGAAGAACTCGAAGCTATTAAGTTAGTTTATCCAAATGAAATAGTCATGTGGGGAATGTTAACATTGGGAGAAATTGCCAATGCCAATCAAGAGGGAATAGAATTTTACAATCAAACATGTGTCGTTGGGACACTTTAGGAGAAGAGTAT
>JAQWCT010000252.1 GCA_028705785.1 Sulfurospirillaceae bacterium
AGAATTATGACTTTGTCCTTCACCGTACATATAAAACAATCTAGCCCATCTAAAAACAAACTTTTTTTCAATAGTCAAAAATTCTAAAGCTTTCCGAAGAGAATCTTTAGCAAACCCATATGGATTTGCTGGCAAAGTAATGTCATTTTCTGACAATTTTCCATCTCGCATACCATACTCAAAGCATGTACCCGTCACAGTTAAATCTTGCAGTCCGCCCTCAATAGCATTTTTCAAAAATAAAAGTTGCATTACACCTTCAGTCAGATGATTTAACGATTTGTAATTTGGTAATCCACCCCATGCAAGATGTATGAGCTTATCTGGTTTCCCTAGCAATGAAAACACATCCCCTTCTGAATTTGTTACATCCAAAGCCACCTTTTCTATTCCATCTAGCCATGGGACCCTCACACGCGATTCTTGAAATCTTGCGATTGCAATAACTTCATGGTCTTTTTTTAAAATAGGAAGTAGATGTCTAGCAATAAAGCCTGTGGCTCCTGTTACAGCTATTTTCATAAAATCTCCAAGGCAGGAACAGCAACTACAAATTGACCTTCCCACTCTTTAATATAACTAAGTTGCTCTATAATTTCTTCTTTTATGTTCCATGGAAAGATAACGACAAAATTAGGCTTTAACGCTTTAATATGATTTTCTTCCACAATAGGGATGTGACTACTTGGCAGATATTTGCCAACTTTTAAAGGTGCTTTGTCCGCCACAAAATCAATCAAATCATTTTTGATACCACAATAGTTTAAAAGCGTATTTCCTTTGGCAGCAGCACCATATCCAACGACTTTTTGATTGTGGGCTTTCGCCTGTAAAAGAAAATTTAAAAAATCATATTTTATGTTATTGGCTTTTTCTTGAAAGCCTGTATATCCCCCGAGACTATCAAGATGGGCAGACGTTTCTTTTTCTAATAAAGTCTTTACATGTAAAGATATCTGGGTGTCATTTTCATTATGTGTGGCATAAATCCTGAGGCTTCCACCGTGCGTTGGAAGCTCTTCTACATCATAAATCTTTAACCCATGCGCTTTAAAAATAGTGATAGTAGCACCAAGAGAGAGATATGAAAAATGCTCATGATAAATGGTGTCAAATTGAGATTTTTCAATAAGATTTAAAAGATGAGGAAATTCCATCGTAATAATGCCATCTGGTTTTAATGCAACTTTCAAACCCTTTACAAAATCATTGATCTTCGGTACATGCGCCAAAACATTGTTTCCTAGTATCAGGTCTGCTTTTCGTAACGTTTTTGCTAATTCTTCACCAAAAAAATCTTCAATAATATCTATCCCTTTACTTCTCGCCACATCGGCGGTACTTTTTGTAGGCTCTATTCCTAAGCATGGTATCTCTTTTGATTTGAAAAACTGAAGCAAATATCCATCATTACTGGCTATTTCGATCACGTGAGAATATGCAGTGAGCTTTTGTTTTTGAGTAATCATCTCAACGTAACTCTTAGCATGGGCTACCCAGCTACTTGAGATGGAGCTAAAATAGGCATAATTAGCATCAAAAATTTTATCGCTTTTTTGATACTCATCCACTTGAACCAAAAAGCACTTTTCACACACAAGTACTTTGAGCGGATAAAATATTTCTGGTTCATTCAGTTGTTCTACTGTCAAATAAGAATTTGAAGGAGGTGCATTGACTAAGTCTATCAAAGGATGGATTAATTCATGGCTGCAAAATCGACATTTCATACAACAAGACCTTTAAAATCTTTTTCTATCATCGCCTGATTTGAATCACGTTTTGAAGAATCACTCATTGGCAATGGCCAATCAATACTCAACATAGGGTCAAGAACATTTAATCCACTTTCATTTTTAGGTACATAAACTTCACTATGCAAATAAAGTAGTTCCGTATCATCTTCTAATGTTTGAAAACCATGTGCAAACCCTTTTGGAACATACATCATACACATATTTTTATCCGATAGTACCTTCCCAACCCATTGCAAAAAAGTTTTTGAATTTTGACGGATATCGACAATCACATCAAATACACTTCCCTTGATGCATTTAACCATTTTCACCTCAGCATTGGGAGGATACTGAAAATGTAACCCTCGGATTGAACCTTTTTTAAGTGTGATAGAATGATTAATTTGCGCTATATGCCCATCAAAAATTTGTGATATTTCTTCCTGACAAAAAACCCTTGAAAAGCTTCCTCGATGGTCATCATGTTTATTTGGCTCTATAAGATATGCGCCACTAAGACTAAGCTCAGTTAGCCTCAATTTGCCCATGAAAGACCTTTGCTTTTAGCATCAGAAATATAACACGCCAAATCATTGGATGTCAAAATCTTATTTTCTTCATAAAAACTTTTATACCATAAAACTGTTTTTTCAAAAGTCATTTTGCTATCCCAAACGTTTTTCCACTTTAAAAGGGTATGAGCCTTTGAGCAATCAAGTTTTAGTAAATTCGCTTCATGTAGTTGGTTCGGTACTTGCTTGATTTCATAATCAATCTTATCCCAATGTTTTTTTACATGTAAAAGAACCTCTTCCACGCAAATACTGCCTTCATCACTTGGCCCAAAATTCCAAGCTTCCCCAAATTCTACTTTCTCTTCAAGAAGTTTTTGTCCTAGGTGTAAATAGCCGCTAAGGGGTTCAAGGACATGTTGCCATGGACGAATTGCCTTTGGATTACGAATGTTTACTTTTTTACCTTGAAAAATGGACAACATAATATCACTCATCAGTCTATCTTGCGCCCAGTCTCCACCGCCAATAACATTTCCTGCACGGCATGAAGCTAACAAGGTGTGATGTGATTTTTTATACTCTTGGGTATTAAAATAAGAATTTCGATAAGAATTGACCAATAAATCTGCACACCCTTTAGAGGAACTATACGGATCATAGCCACCCATTGGGTCACTTTCTCTATAACCCCAAATCCACTCTTTATTTTCATAAGCTTTATCACTCGTAATATTAATAATAGCTCTGACGTGTACTTCTCGACAAGCTTCCAAAACTTTTAACGTCCCTATAACATTAGTTTCATATGTTTCAATTGGATTTTCATACGAGTATCGAACAAAT
>JAQWCT010000051.1 GCA_028705785.1 Sulfurospirillaceae bacterium
TTCCTGTTTTGAGCGTGTATGAAAACATCGAATATCCTCTTATTATGATTCAAAACTTGAGTGAGAGTGAACGCAAAAGCAGAGTTTTAAAGCTTTTAGAAGAAGTAGGGATGCTGGAACAAAAAGATAAAACACCCGATAAAATTTCAGGTGGACAAATGCAACGCGTAGCCATTGCAAGAGCTCTTGTGACCAATCCGAAAATCGTTTTTGCCGATGAACCAACGGCTAATTTAGACAGTAAAACAGCATATATGATCATCGAGTTGATGAAAAAAATCCAAAAAGAGCACCAAACGACTTTTATCTTTGCCACGCACGATGAAAAAATCGTTGCCAATGTAGACAGACTCATCACCATCGTCGATGGGGAAATCGTTGACGAAAAAAGGATGAGCAAATGAACAATATCTTCAAAATTTCGTATAGAAATCTCAAAAGAAATGGCAGAAGAACGCTTTTAACAGCTTCACTCATCACAATAGGCGTAGTTTTTGTACTCATCTATGCCGCCCTCTCAGGCAGTTTTAAAAGCTACACCGTAGGACAAATCACGGATTCGTTGATGGGACATATCCAAATCCATAAAAAAGGCTATGTGGCTTCGGTGGACAACCTTCCACTCGATAGAAATCTCAATGCAAAAATGCTTGAATTTATAGAACCACAACTCAAAGAAAATGCTTTGATAGAGAGTTATTCGTATCGCATCAAATTTGGCGCAATGTTTTCGAACTTTACGAGTACCACGAACATTAGACTCAATGCCATTGACCCCCAAAGAGAGTTTAAAACATTGCCTTTGCTAGAAGGTAGAATCACCGATATGAATGTTACTTTTAAACCGGGTGAAATCATCGTTCCAGAACTTCTCATTAAAGGCATGGATGTCAAAATCGGCGATACCATCGTGCTGGTTGCGAACAATAAAAATGGCTCAGTCAATGGCATCAATCTTAAAGTCGCAGGAATTGTAGGTCAAATCATGGGACCTGGAGGGCGAGATGGATACATTCATATAGAAGATGCTAAAAAAGCGCTAAGAATGAACAATGACCTTGAAGTGAGCGAAATCGTCATACGACTCAAAGATGTCGAAAAACTAAAAATCGCAGAAAAATCGCTTCAACCTATCTTAGAAAAAGTCAACAAAGAAGGCAAGTCTGTCTTTGAAATCCATACTTGGGAAAAACTTTCACCGTTTTACAACATCATCAAGATGATAGATATTATGAATATTTCAATCCAAACTATTTTAATTTCTATCGTGCTTATTTCTATCCTTAATGTGATGATGATGAGCGTGTTTGAGCGAGTAAGAGAGATAGGAACTATCGCTGCTATGGGAACACCTCCTTTGACGATTGTGAAGCTTTTCTTGTGTGAGGGTTTGATGTTAGGTGTCTTTGGTGCAGCGTTGGGAAGTGTTTTGTCCTCAGGCATTGTTTATATCCTTAATATCGTGAAAATTACCTATAGTTTTGGACAACAATCAGGATTAGAACTTGCACCAAAGCTTAGCCTTGGAGAGATTGGGAGTGTCAGCCTTGTTGTTATTCTTATCTCTTTAGTGGCGTCAATTTCTCCCGCCATCAAAGCTTCGAGACTTGATCCCGTCGAAGCTTTACGATCTTATTAGGAAACAAAAATGAAAAAAACCGTCTTATTTTTACTCACCGCGATGGCTCTTTTTGGGGCAGAGAGTCTTTTAGAACAAGTCGATAAAAAACTAAGCCCTAGTTCTGCGGATAGCTATAAAAAGCTTATCAATATTGAGCCAGATGGAAGCAGAAAAGAGTTTTTACTCTATCAAATGAAAAAAGACAAAGACAAAATCGTCTCTTTGTTTTTACAACCCGATAGCGAAAAAGGCAGAAGTACGCTTCGCGTGGGGGAAAATATGTGGCTTTATCTCCCCGATGTAGGCAAACCCATCCGCATTACTTCGATGCAAAGCGTGGTGGGAGGTGTGTTTAACAACAGCGATATTATGCAACTAGATTTTTCTGCGGAGTATGACATCGTGAGCCAAAAAGAAGAAAATGGTGAAATCGTACTTGACCTCAAAGCCAAAACGGAGAGTGTTGCGTACGATAAACTCATTATGCATATCGACAAAAAGTCTACCACTCCGACTAAAATCATTTGTTACACTTCGACGGGTATGCTTATCAAAACGCTTTACTACAAAGAGATGAAAGATTTTGGTGGTGGCATTGTTCGCCCTTCTGTTATCGAGACTGATTCGCCTTTGTATAAAGGGTACAAATCCATCATGGTATTTGGCAAACTGACTAAAAGAGAGTTTGCAGATGAGATATTTACCATCGAAAATATCGGCAAAGTGCAAGAGCTTAGACAATAATGAAATCTTTACATGTAATGCTTCTAGCCTCTATTTTAGCCAATGCAGGAGATTACGATTTTGACCTCAGTGCGATTGAGGTCAAGCCTTATACTTTAAGCGGTTACCTCAAAGGTGAGAACAAACTTCAGGGTTTAAATGAGGACTCACCTCTTTTCCACACGAAAAACAAAGACAGTATGAAAACTTACGCCTCAGAGGGCAACCTCAAGTTTGCCTACTTTCAAGATGCATTTAAAATTGACTCTGAATTTATGGTCAATTACAACGACAGTGACAACACCTACACTGACAAATACACCATCACACAGCTTTTTGTGCAGTACAAATTTGACCAAAATAACCTCGTTGAAGTCGGTAAAAAAGCGCCTAAATGGGGAAAAGGCTACTTCGTCAATCCCATCGCATTTTTTGACCGAAAAAAAGACCCCAATGACCCAGAAGCCTCACGAGAAGGCTTTGTGATGGCGAACTATCGGTATAACAAAAGTTATGATGGAGATGTTAAAAACTTCTCGTTAGATGTTTTATTGATGAAAAATGACAACCACATCAATAATGATTTTGCTCAGGATGAAGCGGATAATGTGGGAGTGAAAGCTTACTTTTTATATCTTGATACTGACATTGATGTGATGTATCTGTACCGTGATAGTGGAGATGATAAAATCGGTTTTGACTTTTCTAGAAATCTCCAAACTAATTTGGAAGTACACGGAGAGTTTGCTAAAACAATGGAGAAGGATGACTATGCGTATCTACTTGGATTCAAATATTTAACCGAGTTTGAACTCACTATCACCAGTGAATATTTGTATCAAAAAAATCAAAGTGCCAAAACAGAACCGTTTTATGACCATCAGTATTTTATGAACAAATTTTCCCAAAAAGAGCCATGGGATTTTTTATACAGTGCTCTTTATTATAAAAATATCTACAATCTCGAAGATAAGTCGATGCAAAACTCATTTGGTGCGACTTACAACTTTAAAAACAACATGCTCCTTGATATTTCTTACAACATCAATGATGGAAGAATTGGTTCAGAATATGGTTCAAAGTTGGTTCAAGATACGCTTTGGAGTAAACTCTATTGGTATTTTTAAAGCACGACTAGAAAAGACTAATATAGGGGGGGGTGGGAGATTCAAAAGAGAATGGTGCGGATAAAGAGACTCGAACTCCCATGCCTCTCGGCACCAGATCCTAAGTCTGGCGTGTCTACCAATTTCACCATATCCGCACACAACAGTAGTAAATTTTGCGAAGCTAATGCTCCGTCTTAAGGTGGTACGCCCTACACGATTCGAACGTGTGACCTACGCCTTAGAAGGGCGTTGCTCTATCCAGCTGAGCTAAGAGCGCATCTTGGGCAAAAGGTGGTGCGCTCGACAGGGGTCGAACCTACAACCTACGGATCCGAAGTCCGTTGCTCTATCCAATTGAGCTACGAGCGCATAAAAACAGCTCTTAAAATAATGGGGTGAGTGATGGGGATCGAACCCACGACCCTCAGAACCACAACCTGATGCTCTAACCGACTGAGCTACACCCACCATCATTTTTAATAATTTTAACGAAATAACATGGTCGGGGCGAAAGGATTCGAACCTTCGACCCCCTGGTCCCAAACCAGGTGCGCTACCAGGCTGCGCTACGCCCCGACTTTCTCAAAAGTCATCTGTTTGGATGTCGATTTAAGGCTGAAATTATATACAAAACAGAGCTGTTTGTCAAGGATTTTTAAGAAAAGAGCGTTTATACCGCTCTTTTAGTGTTTTGACTGAAACTCAATCAAGCCCTCAGTAGGAGAACTTGCTGTTGCAAAAGGTTTTTTAGCAATTCTGCCTGCGAGGTAACTTGCTCGCCCAGCCATGACTGCGTACTTCATTGCTTCAGCCATCAAAATAGGGTTTTTAGCTTGTGCGATAGCGGTGTTGGTTAAAACGCCATCCGCTCCTATTTCCATCGCAATAGCCGCATCACTTGCACATCCGATACCTGCATCGACAATCACAGGGATATTCACAGCTTCTTTGATGAAGAGAACATTGTACCTATTTTGAATACCAAGACCACTGCCAATAGGTGAAGCGAGAGGCATAATGGCCGCACTTCCTGCATTTTCAAGTCTTTTTGCCATGATAGGATCGTCATTGGTATAAGTCATGATGGTAAAACCATCGCGCGCCAAGACTTCACATGCTTTAAGGGTCTCCATGACATCAGGATAAAGCGTTTTTGTAAGATCACCGATAATCTCAAGTTTGATGAGATCAATGCCTGTGGCTTCTCTTACCATCCTAAAAAGAGTAATAGCGTCTTCTGCTGTCGTACAACCCGCTGAGTTTGGGAGCATTTTGATGTCTGTTCCTTTGAAGTAATCTAAAAGATTTTCTTCTTTGGGATTGGTGATATTAACGCGTCTTACGGCAACAGTGATGAGTTTTGAACCACTGATGAGCGTAGCATCTTTTGTTGTTTGAAAATCAGGGTATTTGCCGCTTCCTACGATGAGGCGACTTGCAAATTCGATGTTTCCTACTTTTAGAATATCATTCATTTTATTTCCTATTGAGTAAATTTTTGACTGTTTGGGGTAAAAGTTCGTGTTCTAAGTTATGAATTTTAACTTCAAAATCTTCCAAACGCATATCTTCTGTTTTTTCAAAACATTGTTGAGCGATAATTTCGCCACCATCTAACACTTCGCTCACAAAATGCACACTAATGCCTGCAACTTTCATGGGTGATGCAAAACTTTCTTCTATTGCGTTACCGCCTTTAAACAAAGGTAAAAGGGAGGGATGAAGGTTGATAGCTTTGATATTTTGGGTGAAATAGGGTGTTAAGAAACGCATAAAACCTGCTAAAACAGTAAGCTGTGCCCCACTGTTTTGGATGGCTTCTACTAATGCTTTATCAAAGGCTTCCCTATTTTCAAAAAGTGTATGGTCGATGATAAGTGGTTCAATGCCATATGCCCTTGATTTTTCGATGCCTAAGGCGTTTGGACGATTGCAGATGGTGGTGGCGACTTCTATTTTACAATGTTCAAAAACTTGGTTGTGCAGTTTTTCCAAAAGCTTTTCGAGGTTCGAGCCCTCACCACTAAAGAGAATAGCGATTTTTTTTATAACCATTTGAGACCTTTACATAAATCAAGAGGCGTGAGTGAAAAGTTATTACATGTAAGCTTTTTTGCCACAAAGGCTTGGGCTAAAGAAGCGCTGATACTCGCATCTTTGGCTGTATATCCTTGAGCGATAAGTGCGCCTATCATGCCTGAAAGCACATCGCCACTTCCCCCTTTGGCAAGCGCTTGTGTGCCAAAAGGATTGATGTAGAGTTTATTTTCATGGGCGATGATGGTATTGGCACCTTTGAGAACAAGGACGATGTGGGGAAACTTTTGACTAAAAAGTTTGGCGTATCCAAATCTATTTTGTTGTATTTTTTCTGTGTCTACATCTTCGTTACATGTAAGCTTCAAAATAGAAGAAAACTCTTTAGGATGTGGCGTTAAAACAATCTTTTTTGTGCTTGCTACGATTTCTCTTATCATCGCGCTGTGGCATAATGAAGCATCAATAACCAAAGGCAGAGTGTTATATAGCAAAAGAGAACGCACCATTTCTTCATCAAAAGGCTCTTCAAGTCCCATCCCTGCTACGAGGGCAGTGGTATTTTTGGGAAGCGTAGAAGAGTGCATGATGTAGGGAGGAAGATTTTTTATTTTTTCACCTATGGCGGTGACGAGACCTGCTCCAAAATGGAAAGCCGAGAGGGAAGAGAGAATGCACGCACCTTCTTTTTGTCCGCATAAAACACTCACATGCCCAAAACTGCCTTTATTGGCATTTTTTTGGTTACGAAATGGGAGTTTGAGATCTTTTTTTTGAAGTAAAAACATATCGCTTGGCATTTCATAGCTTGCTCTTGAAATACCCAGATTGGCAACTTTAATTTTGCCTACAAAATCTTTGACATTATCATTCAACAACCCCGCTTTAAGAGCCCCCATTGTGATAGTTTCATGGGCTTTGAAGATAACTTTGGAAAGTCCAAGGTTACTCATAATGCCACTAGGAATATCACATGCTATCTTGTAGCCATCATGAAAATTGAGTTTCTCGAGTAGTTTGCAACTTGGCTCATCTAGTTCTCGATTTAAACCCGCGCCAAAAAGTGCATCGACATAGACATCTGAGTGAATCATCTTTTCAACGATAGGCACACCGATTTTTTTAGCGCGTTCTAGTTGGAGTTTTGCCATAGGAGATTTTACGCCAAAAGGGATAAAGAGTGCAACAGAACGCAATTTGTGGAGAATACGAGCAGCAACGATACCATCAGCTCCATTGTTTCCCGTTCCACAGATAAAGAGCGCTTTTTCTTTACATGTAAGCTTTTTCTTCACTGCTTTTGCAAGGGCAAGCCCCGCGTGTTCCATCAGAATCTCTGGGGTTAATCCCATAGTTTCGTAGCAACGATTGTCTAAAGTGGTAGTTTCGTGATAAATGGGATGCATATTTTTTCCTCTTTAGCGTTTGCGAAAGCTCAGCGCTTCTAATAGATGCTCTTTAGTGATTTTTTCGCACCCTGCAAGGTCAGCGATGGAACGAGCAATCTTTAAAATTTTTTGGTGCGCGCGATGGCTGAGTCCAAAGCGATTTTTAGCCATTTCAAGCGTTTGTGAGGCTTCATCATCAAGGATACAAAAATGCAGTGTTTCTTGCTCATTCATCTTGCCATTAAGCTCTTTTTGACCGCGTTCTTTTTGGGCTATAAAAGCTTTTAAAACCTGCGCAAACATCTCCTTGGAGCTTGAGCCTTTTTCTTGGCTTGTCTCTTCCCCCATTTGCACATACATATCAATTCTATCCATAATGGGTTCACTAATACGATTTTTGTAGCGGTTTAGGTCAACTTGAGAACATCGGCATTCATGACTTTGGCTGAGTAAATTTCCACAGGGGCAAGGATTTTGTGCAGCAGCAAAGAGGAACTTTGTCTCATAACTTATTTTGCTATTGACTCTTGAAATGAGGACTTTATGGTCTTCTAGCGGTTCTCTTAAGCTCTCCAAAACCGTTTTAGAAAAGTTGGGAAATTCATCAAAAAATAAAACTCCATTGTGCGCCAAAGCAATTTCTCCAGCTTTCGCATGAGAACTGCCTCCACCAAAAATACTTGGCTTGCTTGAAGTGTGGTGAGGGGATCTAAAAGCGCGTAGGGGACTTAGTTCCTCATCTTCTTCATTCATCGACCAATAGGCGTTGGATGTTAATATCTCTTCGATGCTTTGAGGGGGTAAAATGTAACGAAGTCGTTTGATACTCATGCTTTTACCACATCCTGGACTTCCCTCTAAAAGGATATTGTGCATACCAGCGGCACTGATGAGCATCGCCCTTTTAGCACGAACTTGACCTTGTACATCAGCAAAATCTAGCTCAAAAGAGGGAGGGTAAAAGTAGGTTTTTCCTTGTATAGTAAGGCTATTTTCAAAAAGTTTTTCACTTTGTACAGTTTCATCTAGGTGTTCAAATCGTTTCTCTTTGAAAAATAATAGTGCTTCTTCTAGCGTTTCAACGCCAAATGCTTTGATGCCAGGGATTTGTTGTATCTTAGTAAGAATCTCTTTGGGAACAAGCACTTGAAGGTTTTTATGAGTACTTGCTAAAGAAAGAATGATAGGAAAAATGGCGGTTGTTTTTTTGACATGCCCATCAAGTCCGAGCTCACCAAAGACAAAAAAATCTTTACATGTAAGCTTCTCTTTTTGGGTGGCAATTAACAGTGCGATGACCAAATCAAAATGACTTCCCTCTTTTTTGAGGTCGGAGGGAGAGAGGTTGATAGTTATTTTTTGGGCTGGAAATTGAAAATTGACACTAGAGAGGGCAGATTTTATGCGTTCTCGAGACTCTTGGATGGACTGATCCGCCATGCCGACAATGGAAAATCCAGGGAGTGCTCTTACGAAGGAGGATTCAACACTCACTTCTAAGGCTTTATTAAAATTAAGAGTAGCACACTTTGCGTGTTTAACTTTAGAAAGAGGTTGAGGCTCTTCCACAGTTATTTACCTGCTTTTTGCTGTTTTTTCCAATCTTTTTCAAACTTTTTGCGTTTGAGATAAGAGAGTTTTTCAATAAAAAGATGTCCTCTTAGATGATCCATTTCATGCTGCACAGCGATTGCCATGAGATCCATAAACTCTTCTTCGTATTTTTTCCCTTCACGATCAAAGTAAGTAACTTTGATATGTGAAGCTCGCTCCACATCATCATAATATCCAGGGACACTCAAACAACCCTCTTGATAAGTGGTAGCACCATCTTTTTCTATGATGTGAGGATTGATAATTTCAAAGAGATTTTCAGGTTTTTGTACACCTTCTTCATCTACAAGATTGATGATCAGTACATTTAAAGCCACGCCTATTTGAATAGCGGCAAGTCCAATGCCTTCTCTTGAAACCATCGTATCGTACATATCATCTAAGAGTGAGTGCAATGATTTGTCAAAAGAGGTGACATCTTTTGATTTTTCTCTTAAAATTTTATTGGGATAAACTAAAATTTCTTTGACCATTTCTACTCTTCAACCTCTGGTTCTGGGGCAGCACAAACGATATAAGGGACAGTTTTTTTACCTGTTTGAGGCAAGGCTTCAAGGGTTAGGGCCAAAAATTCTTCTACACTGTGCATCGTATCTAAAGGAATAATAGCAAGTTCGATATCTGTTTCTATCTCTGTATTGCCCACGAAAAAACTGGTGGCGTATACTAAATCACTGATACGATCACATGCTTTTTTGGCACTGGTAAGATCGGTATGTTTTAAAACCATGGCAAAAATACCCTCTCCAAAATGTGCAACAACATCACTTCTTCGAGAAGTTTTCAAAAGAAGTTTAGCGACATTGCGGGTTACAGTATCTTTATCTTTTTTATTGATAATTTTTTCAAGAGCACTCTCTTTTACTTTTGCCAAAACAAGGCTCGTTGGATGAGCATAGTTTTTAATAAGTTTGACTTCATCTTCAAGTGATTTTAAAAGGTAGCGTCTATTGTAGACACCAAATTTCGCATCAAAAATAGATTGGTTTTCAACTTCTTGTAAAATGGAAGTTGCTTTTTGATAATACTCTTTTAAAAGTTCTATTTGTTTAGTGGTCAGTTCAAACATTTTTTGTAAATCTTCACTTAATGAGGAAATAATGTTTTGAACAGCAAGTTGGTTAGGGTTGATTTTGAGTTCAGCTGACCTTTTTTTAACGATTTCTTGCATAATATTGAGATTTTTATAAACGGTAGAGACTACTTGCATGATGTTTTTTATCTGTGCAAAACCATCTTTGACTTCTCTTTCAATTCTTGCATGATTTTCATCATTATTGCTTACTTCTAGTTCTAAAAATTCATTAATTCTTTTTTTAAAAGGACTTGGTTTGCTCTCTAATAATTTGTCAAAATAAATTTGAAAGTTGGTTGGGGTAGGGGGGACATTTTCATCCCCCAAAACTTTAAGTACCAATGCTGAAAATTTTTCCAGTTCGTTATTAGAAGGCTGAGGTGGCAATATCGGCTCTTTAGGAGGAAGTGTTTCAGCCTCATCTTTGACATCGATATTGTATACGCCAGCTTTGCCCTTATCTTTATTAAAACGAACCATCTTTGACCTTCTTTGCTATTGGTTATTTAAAACTTTTATCAAGTACTTTATCGATTAACCCGTATTCACATGATTCTGCGGCACTCATGAAAAAATCTCTGTCTGTATCTTTAGTGATTTTTGGGAGTTTTTGTCCACAATTTTGCGCCAAGATTTCATTTAAGACTTGTTTGAGTCTCAAAATCTCTTTTGCTTGAATTTCAATATCCGTTGCTTGTCCTTGGGCGCCACCTAAAGGTTGGTGAATCATAATGCGTGCATTGGGAAGCGCATAGCGTTTGCCTTTGGTGCCAGCACTGAGCAAAAATGCGCCCATAGAAGCTGCTTGACCGATACAAATAGTGCTGATATCGGGTCTAACATAGTTCATCGTGTCATAGATACTAAAACCACTTGTTACAACACCACCTGGAGAGTTGATGTACAAATAGATGTCTTTTTCAGGATCTTCCGCTTCTAAAAAAAGAAGTTGTGCCACGATGGATGAGGCAACAGCATCATTGATCTCACCACTAAGCATGATAATACGGTCTTTTAAAAGGCGAGAGTAGATATCGTAACTTCTCTCACCACGACCTGTTTTTTCTACGACAACTGGGACATAGTAGCTCATTATTTACCTTTTGTAAAAAGCTGTGTAAAGAGTCTTTCTTCGATAATAGACATCTTTATAGCAGGTAGAACACCTTGTTTCTCGTAGTACTCAAGATATTCTTTAGGGTTAGCACCTTGTTGCATTGCTTCAAAATAGATCATTTGAAGCACTTCTTGATCAGTTACAACGATGTTTTCTCTTTTTGCTAATTCATCAACGATAAAAGTAAGTTTGACGCTTTTTTCGCAGTCACTTCTAAATTCTTCTCTTTTTTCTTTAATTTTATCAGGGTTACCCGCATATTCTTTGATCTCTTCTTCGCTCATCTTGCCAAATACACCACGCATTTGAAGATCAATCTCTTGTTCCACAATACTCTCAGGTAAGTCAAGAGCAATTTTTTCCAATACATTTTCAATAAACTTTGGTTTAACATCGTCATTGAAAACTTTAGAGAGTTTTTCATTGCGGAGTTCTTGTTCAATTTGTTCATCAAGCATTTCAGCCGTTGGAGCTTCAACACCTGGGAGGAATCTTTTAAGTGTAGCTTCACTAGGAGTTTTTTGAACATCTTTAACTTTGATTTCTTTCAAAGTGACTTTGAAAAGTGTTGGTTGACCTGCAAGGTCTTTATTGCCGTAGTTTTCAGGGAAAGAGACTTCGATATCTTTGCTTTTTCCAATTTTCATACCGATGATACCATCTTCAAATCCAGGGATAAATGAACCACTTCCAATTTCAAGTGTATAATCTTCTGCTTTTCCACCCTCAAATGGAACACCATTTAAAAAGCCTTCAAAATCAATAACAACAAAATCTTCTGCGGCAACTGCTCTTTTTGTTTCAATTGCTTTGAGTTCAGCGGTCATTTTCATCATTTTTTCAAGTCGTTCAGCGATCTCTTTTTTAGTCACTTTGGGTGTTTTGTATTCTGGTACGCAGGTTTCATAACCATCAGCATTGACTGTTGGACGAATAGAGATTTTCATCTCAAACTCAACACCACCCTCTTTTTCTTCAAATTTTGTAATAGCAGGCTCGCCCACAACAAGTTCTGGCTTAAGATTAAGCTCTGATAATGCTTTAGTATAAGCATCTTTGATAGCATCATTTTTAGCATCTTCGTGAATCTGTTTTCCAAATCTTGTTTTAACGATATGAGAGGGAACTTTGCCTTTTCTAAAACCATCAACTTTCATATTTGTTGCTGCAGATGCAAGCATCTTTTCTTCTTTTTTTTGTATAAGTGCTGCTGATATTGTAGCCTCAACTACTGCATTGGCACCATTAATCTGTTCAACTTTAACTTGCATAAAATCCCTTTTCGATATAAAATTTTGCTCAAATATAGCAAAAATTTGCTTTTAAGTCGCTTTTTATCCGTTAAAAAGCAAAAAAACGATAAGATTGCACTTATAATTTTGATATAAAGTGACGCATCATGCACAGAAGAGAAGAGTTTGAACAAGCAGTCAAAACCATGCTTGAAATCATTGGCGAAAATACGGAGCGAGAAGGCTTGTTAAAAACCCCTCATCGTGTTTTCAAAGCGTATGAACATATGACACAAGGCTACTTTCAAAGTCCCACAGAGATGTTAGGAGAAGCACTTTTCCAAAGTGACAATAACCAAATGGTAATCATCAAAGATATCGAATTTTACTCCATGTGTGAGCATCATCTTTTACCTATCATTGGAAGAGCGCATGTTGCGTACATTCCTAATGGTAAAGTAGTAGGACTTTCTAAAATACCACGAATGGTCGACATCTTCGCACGCCGACTTCAAATTCAAGAACAACTTACCGAACAAATTGCCAAGGCTATTGATGATGTTATCGCCCCAAAAGGCGTAGGTGTGGTCATTCAAGCGCGACATATGTGTATGGAGATGAGAGGCGTTGAAAAAACGCATTCAAATACAACTACTTCTGCGCTTCGAGGACTTTTTCTTAAACCAGATACCAGAAAAGAATTTTTTGATATCATCAATGCACCACAGGCTAATCGCTACTAATGCCACTCCATCGTCTTAGGGAAAAACTCAAAAACAAAAGTCTCTCGCCTATGTTTGGGACTATTACAAAGATAAGTTCAACGACCATAGAAGCATGTGGACTTCGCCCCAGTATCGGAGATATTGTCAAAATTATCTCTTTGGATGGTGAAAAAAGTGAACTAGGGATGATTACCGAAGTATATAGAAATGCCTTTTTTATCTCTCCTTTTTG
>JAQWCT010000253.1 GCA_028705785.1 Sulfurospirillaceae bacterium
CAGACTTGCTGAAGAGTTTATCCGCTTTATGACTGTTAAATTTGAAAATCAAAAAGAACTTAGATTTTGGAATAAGCAAGTTGAAAAACTTACTAAAAAAAGCGAGCCAACACCTGTAGCTGTTGCTCCCGTAGTTGAATCAATCGAAACACCTGCAGAAGAAACTGTTACAACCGAAGCTTAATTAAGGAGCCATGATGTTCAATAGAGTAGTTATGCTTGGTAATTTGACGCGTGATTGTGAACTTCGCTATCTTCCTAGCGGTGGAGCAGTTTGTACCACAGGTCTTGCAACCAATCGAAAGTTTAAAAAAACCGATGGTAGTCAAGGCGAAGAAGTTTGTTTTGTTGATATCACTTTTTTTGGACGCACAGCAGAGATTGCAAATCAATACCTGAAAAGAGGCAGTAAAGTGCTTGTTGAGGGAAGATTGAAGCTTGATCAGTGGAGTGACCAAAGTGGTGTTAAAAGAAGTAAACACTCTATTACGGTAGAGAGCTTACAAATGATTGATGGCCGTGGACAACAAACCGATAGTGGTGAAGCAAGTAGCGGTGGTTATATCGAAAACACAACAAACGGTGGATACAACAACAATCAAAAAGCGCCTTACCAAAAACCAGTTACTCCAGAATATAGTGGTCATGAGATTCCGGACATCGATATTAACGATGACGAAATACCGTTTTAGTAAATAATAAGGACAAAAAAATGGCAGAGAAAAGAAAATTTGCACGCAAATACTGCAAATATTGTGAAGCAAAAGTAGAATACATTGACTATAAAGATGCAAAAATTTTAAGACACTCACTTTCAGAGCGTTATAAAATCATGCCTCGTCGTTTAACAGGTAACTGTAAGAGACATCAAGAAATGGTAGAACTTGCTATCAAACGCGCGCGCGCAACAGCAGTTATCCCATACATCATCGACACACGAAAAGTCGTTGCTGTTCCATTCGAGCCATTACAACAATAGCCTTTACATGTAAGCCTGATTTTTTATCAGGCTTACTACTTTTTTTACTTCTCTAACGCTAAAGCCAACACCTCTTCAATACGAGATACTGGGATAATTGTCATCTTCTCTTTCACTTCACTTGGAATATCATCCAAATCTCTCTCATAGTTTTTCTTAGGAATCAACGCCGTTTTAATCTTAGCCTTATATGCAGCAATCAACTTTTCTTTCAACCCACCAATAGGCAATACCTTACCACTTAAAGTAAGTTCGCCCGTCATCGCAACATCACTTTTGACTTTTTTATCCGATAAAATAGAAGCCATAGCAGTTGCCATCGTAATGCCCGCACTTGGTCCATCTTTTGGTGTAGCACCTTCAGGAACATGTACATGTAAATCATATCTACGATACACATCACTAGGCTCGACACTTTTGGTAGCCTCGTCTTTTTCAGGCGTATGGTTTGGAATGATGGAGAGAGGTACGGAAATTTTTCCCGTGTCAATCAACACTTTAACAACGCTGAGAGCAATCTTCGCTGATTCTTTCATGACATCACCAAGCGAACCAGTAAGCTGAATGCCCCCTTTGCCTTGGATACGAATTGCTTCGATTTTGAGGACATCACCACCCACGCTCGTCCACGCTAAACCATTGACAATGCCGACAAAATTCTCTTTATCTACCTCATCGATTTCAAAAACACTTTTAGGTAAAAAGTCTTTGAGATTACTGTGACTAATGGTAACTTTGTCCAGTTTAGGGTCAATAAGTAATTGCTTAGTTACTTTTCGTAAAATATCGGCAATGCGTCGTCTAAGATTTCTAACCCCTGATTCTCTGGTATAGTTAGCGATAATGAGTTGTAGAGTAGGTTTAGAAAGCGCTATCTCACTGTTTTTAAGCCCATGTTTTTTAAGTTCTTGAGGGATAAGATATTTTTTGGCTATCTCGTATTTTTCTTGTGGTGTATAGGAATTGACAAAGATAAACTCCATTCTATCCCGCAAGGGAGCAGGAATAGAGCCTACTTCATTGGCCGTAGCGATAAAAATAACTTTGCTCAAATCTATATTGAAATTGAGATAATAATCTCTAAATTTATTGTTTTGCTCTGGGTCTAAGACTTCCAGTAAAACCGCTGTTGGGTCACCTCTAAAGCTTCGTGCCACTTTATCAATCTCATCAAGAACGACCACTGGGTTCATCTCTCCAGCTTCAATGATGCCTTGTACAATGCGTCCTGGCATCGCACCTATGTAAGTGCGTCTATGACCTCGAAGTTCATTCACATCTTCTAAGCCACCAAGAGCAATACGAATCAATTTGCGCTTGAGTGCCTTAGCAATAGAATTTGCCAAAGAGGTTTTACCCACCCCTGGAGGGCCCGCAAAACATAAAATCGCACCAGTAGCAGATTTGTCAGCGATGCCTCGTTTTGCTAAAAGTTCACGCACGGCAAAAAACTCTTCTATACGATCTTTTGGCTTTTCCAAAGAGTAATGGTCTTTATCGAGTTGAGACCTGACTTCCATCACATCCAGCGCTTTTTTAGCCATCTTATCAAAAGGAATCTCAATCACCCAATCAAGATAACTCTGAATTAAATTGGCATCAGCAGAATCTGGGTGCATTCGTGAGAGCTTATCAATCTGTTTTTTAATCTCCTTAGAGGCGTCTTCATCCATATAAGCTTTCTTAGCCTCAAGCTTTTTACGATACTCTTCGATCTCTTCTTCTCGTTGATTGTCACTTCCCAACTCTTTTTGAATTTGTTTTAACTGCTCTTTGAGAAAGTACTCTTTATTGATTTTTTCTATCTGTGAATGTACTTTGGTTTTAATCTCTTTTTTGAGCTTACTCGCCTCTATCTCTTCAATCACAAAATCGATTAAATGCAAAAGTCGCTCTTCATCATCTACTTCTATAAACAACGCATACGCTTGCTCTTTTTTGAGTTTCATGCTACTGGCGATAAGATCACAAATACGGTTGATATCGCTATTATCCTCGATGGTTTTGAGTAAATCTGGTGGAAATTGATTGCCTAGTGTTGAAAGTGTCGCAATCTTTTCGCGCAATACTGAAAGAATAGCATCCACTTTGACAGAG
>JAQWCT010000052.1 GCA_028705785.1 Sulfurospirillaceae bacterium
AACCAGAAGTTGCACCTGTGACGAGTACGATTTTTGACATGATTTTCCTTTAAAATATTTTTTCTCATTATACAACTTTTCGCAGATGATACTTTTGGTAACTTTCCAAGAAAGTATCGAAAATGGTTAAAAATTATAAATATAGCCTTAATATAGGGATATTGTCATAGTAAATTCAACCAAATCATACAAAGTGAGTAAAAATTCATCAGTTAACTTTGCACAAATTTCTCAAAATTGTACTAAGATTTTCCTAGTGATAAAAAAATAATACTTTTAGTACTACTAAAAAGAGGTTATTGATGGCAAAGCAAAAGTTTGGTCGAGAAATTATCCAAAGTGTTATCGAAAAAAACCAGACTAAAAAACGAGAAATCGCACAACTTACCATTAAAATTGATGCTAAATTGGATGATGCCCTCGCCAAGCTTGCCAACTCTTTGAATATCTCAAAAAATAGACTTATCGAAGATATTCTTCTTGAAAGTGGCGTTGTAGATGAAGTTGATGAGAACTATTATGACTAATTTCCCCTCTCAAGCATTGATTATTAACGCTTTATTAGAGGGTATCAAAAAAGCTGAGCAAAATTTTCTTTTTTGGACAAATAATCGTCTCTCACTTTCTAGTGGTCCTCATAAAATCATCAGTATCCATGTGGCACAAGAGCTAAGCCTCATGCCCAATGCTCCCGAAGTCTTTATTGATGCGACAGTGGCAGACATACTTCGTTGTTCCTTGCCCGATCGTAAAGCTTTTAAATCATTTATGGAAAAAAATGCCCTTTCTCAAGGAACATTTGGCATCACGCTTGATGAGCGGTTTATACATCACAATAACAATGATTCAATTTCAAGGGTTATTATCGCTTTGCACAATGGCGTACGTAATGTCAAGCCAGAATATACGCACGAGATAGAACGACTGTGTAAAATGCTCCATCGCCAAAAAAGGGATGATTCAACGCTCGATTATGGGGTTTTTGCTTTTTATGCAGACCTCTCTGATTCGGCACGCAAAAAACTAGAAAAACGCATTCCCGAGATAACAGCAAGTTTTGATACTGTGGTAAGTCACTTTCCCTCTTTGCAAGGTCGCCTTATCGCAACACCTATCGCAATAGTTGAGGATGTGGGCGAGTGGATGGCGGGATGTTATGTTATCGAACCAAAAGCAGAAATAGTAATAGAATAGCTTTACATGTAAGGCTATTGTCTTGTTATTTCAAAATTTTTAAGGAGAATGAATGAAAAAAATGCTTCCAAAGTTTGCTGCATCTCTTGCGGTATGTTCGGCTCTTGTTTCAGCTAGCGTTGCTGCTGATGTCATTAAAATTGGTGTTCAAGCGCCAATTACAGGTCAATATGCGAATGAAGGTCAAAGTATCGATAACGGTGTAAGACTCATCGTTGACCAATACAATGCCAAAGGTGGCGTTTTAGGTAAGAAGATTGAAGTGGTAAGTTGTGATGACCAAGGTACGGCACAACAAGCAGCGATTTGTGCGAAGAAACTCGTAAATGAAGGCGTAAAAGCCGTTATTGGTTCATACACTTCAGGTGCAACAGAAGCGGCACAAACCACTTATTTTAGAGCAGGTGTTCTTCAAACCAGTGATGGTACCAGTGATTCTTTGATCACCCATAAATACTGGACATTCTTTAGAAACTCATTCCCTAATAGCGCAGAGGCTGATTACACAGCAAAATACTTTGTGGATGTTAAAAAATACAAAAAGATTGTTGTACTTTCTGATTATTCAAGCTATGCAACAGATCTTGGGGATGCAACCATTAAAGCATTAAAAGCTAAAAATGCGAACATCATTTATGAGGGAAAAATCAAGTCAGGTACTCAAAACTTCACTGCAACTTTGACCAAAATCAAGTCAATGGACCCAGATGTTATCTACTTTAGCGGTTACTACACAGATGGTGGCTTACTCCGCGCTCAACAAATCCAACTTGGTATTAAAGCAGACTTCGTGGGTGGGGATTCAAATGACAATCCAGACTTTATGAAACTAGCAGGTGAAAGTGCCAAAGGCGCATTACTTATCAATGTTCCTACCCCTGACATTCTTCCATACGACATCGCTAAAACATTCTTAGTTGATTACAAAGCAAAATACAACTCAATGCCAGCTTCTATCTGGTCTTTGATGAACATCGATGGTCTTCGTGCAATTTTGTTTACCATGGATAAAATCAAATCAGAAGATACCAAAGCGATTTCTGATTCATTGCATACGCTTAAAGACTTCCAAGGTATTACAGGTCCTGTGACTTTTAGAGAAGATGGCGAGAGACTCGGTGGCGGTTATATGACATACGAAATTCAAGCAGATAAGAGCTATAAAATCATTAACCAATAGTACAAGGAAATAAAAACCTATGGATATTTTTCTTCAGCAAATTGTCAACGGTTTGACAATAGGAAGTTTATATGCATTGGTCGCACTAGGTTACACGATGGTCTACGGGGTGATGAGGTTGATAAACTTCGCCCACGGAGACCTCGTAGCCTTATCGGCTTTTGTAGGACTTACCGTTTATACACAAATCTTTGGTGAGAGCATCACTGCTTTAGTCGCTGTCATCACAGTATTTATGTTTACTGCCGCCATCGTTGCAGTTGTTGGTGTTCTTCTTGAACGCCTAGCGTATAGGCCTTTACGAACGGCACCACGCCTTAGTGCAGTGGTTTCTGCTCTTGGAGCAGGTCTTGTGATTCAAAATTCTGTTATGCTCATTTGGGGGCCTAATATGAAGATATTTCCTTCCAATATCTTTCCCTCCACCATTTGGGAAATCAGTGGCATTGTGATTACTTTTACCCAAGTGATGATTTTGGGACTATCCTCAGTTTTGATGGTCGGGCTTTACTTTTTTATCAATCGTACCAAAATAGGAACGGCGATTAGAGCTGTTGCTATCGACCAAGATGCCGCAAAACTGATGGGTATTAATGTTAATCGAATTATTATGATTATCTTTGTTATTGGCTCAGCTTTGGGTGCGGTTGCAGGATTGTTTATCGGGGCATATTATAGAGGGGTTACTTTTGATATGGGTTGGATGTATGGACTCAATGCTTTCGTAGCCGCTATCATGGGTGGCATTGGCAATATTCCAGGCGCTATGCTTGGCGGTTTGATGTTAGGACTTTTTAATGCGATGATTACAGGCTATATCTCAACGCAATGGGCGGAGACTTTTACTTTTGTTTTGCTTATCGTGATTTTGATTTTTAGACCTACGGGTATTCTTGGCGAAAAAGTAGCGGAGAAAGTATGATGAATAAAACAAGTATGATAGCCATTGCGCTACTGATTTTTATGGGTTTTTATCCATTATTTGTTGACTCTGCTTGGCTTGCGGTGGGAACAACTTTTTTAGTTTTCTCCGTCGTGGCTTTTTCACAAGACATTATTTTGGGTCGCGCAGGTGTTTTTCACATGGGACACGCGATGTTCTTTGGGTTGGGGGCGTATACGACTGCCATTTTAAATGTTCAATTTGGCTGGCCTATCCTTGCGACTTGGGCACCTTCTGTTTTAGTGCCGATGTTTTTTGCTTTTATCCTCGCTGGACCCATCATCCATCTTAGGGGTGATTATCTTTTGGTCGCGACGATTGGTTTTAACATCATCTTTATCCAGATTTTAGAAAATGATATTTTTGGACTCACAGGTGGTCCTAATGGCATCTTTGGTATCGATATCGTCAGAGTTTTTGGTATCGAGTTTGCCTCTGGAACTTACATGTATTATATGGCATTTATCTTACTGGGTATTGCACTTTTCATTATGCGCAATTTAGATAGAAGCAAATTTGGTCGTGCGATGTTTTATATCAATAAAGATGAGATAGCCGCTCAAAGCATGGGCATTAGCATTCGTTACTATAAACTGTATGCCTTTGTCGTAGGTGCAGGAATCGCAGGGGCGGCAGGAAGTATGTTCAGCGTTCAATACTCAGCCGTGAGCCCTGAAGCGTTTAATGTTACCCAATCTATCATGTTTTTTACCATTGTTTTAGTGGGTGGTTCTGCTTCACTTCCTGGCGTTCTCATTGGAACTTTTATCATGTTTGTACTGCCTGAAGTCTTTAGAGAGTTTGCAACGGCTCGTTATTTGGTCTTTGGTTTAGCGATGATTTTAACGATGATTTTACGACCACGGGGCATCTGGCCAGTTCGCTTTGGCAATATCCCAAGTTATTTGAAAAAGGATGTCAAATGAGTGAATACATCCTTGAGATTAAAAATGTCAGCAAGTTTTTTCATGGGCTAGTCGCCATTAATAACCTCTCTATGAAAGTAAAAAAGGGACAGATTTACGGCATTATTGGGCCCAATGGTGCGGGGAAAACGACTCTTTTTAACTGTATCACGGGTATTTATACGCCTGAAGAGGGACAAATCCTTTGGAAAGGCAAAGAGATTAAGGGTACGACACCTTACAAGATAGCTGAACTAGGAATCCTCCGTACTTTTCAAACGATTCGCTTGTTTGCAGAGATGAGTGTGGCAGAAAATATCATGTCTGGTCGTCATATCAAGTCCAAACAAAAATGGTACAACGGTATCATTCATACACCTGCGTATTTTAAAGATGAAAAAGAAAACTGGCTCAAAGTTGGCGAACTCATGGAGTTTTTTAGCTTGAGTGAATATGCGACCACGCCAGCAGGCGATCTTTCTTATGGCATTCAACGCCGTATTGAGATGGCAAGAGCGCTTGCTGCTGAGCCTGAGCTTTTGATTTTGGATGAACCTGCTGCTGGGTTAAATGAAAATGAGACGATAGAACTGACCAAAATGATTCGCAAAATTCAAGCGATGGGTGTGACTATCATGATGATTGAGCACGATATGGAGATGGTGATGAGTTTGAGCGAATATATCACCGTTATCAACTTTGGTGCCAAAATCAGTGCAGGGATTCCCTCTTTTGTACAAGATGATCCTGTGGTTATAGAAGCGTACATAGGCAGTGATGAGGAAGATGACCATGCATAAAAATGAACTATTGCTCGAAGTAAAAGGTTTACATGTAAGCTATGGAGCGATACACGCTATCAAAGGAATAGACTTACATGTAAACAAAGGCGAGGTCGTTACGATTTTGGGTGCTAATGGCGCGGGGAAGACAACAACGCTGAGGACGATTAGTGGATTGCTTAAACCCACAGAGGGTTCTATTGTCTTCGATGGCAAAGACATCACGCCTATCCAAGCTCACGATATTGTTAGTCTTGGTATGAGTCACTCTCCTGAGGGTCGAAGAGTTTTTGGAACACTCAGTGTTGAAGAAAATCTTATGATGGGGGCGTATAGTCTCAAAAAGCATGATGCCAAAACGCTAGAGTGGATTTATCAGATATTGCCACGACTGAAAGAGCGAACCAAACAGCTTGCAGGAACTTTGAGTGGTGGTGAACAACAGATGTTGGCGATTGGTAGAGCCATTATGAGTAAGCCTAAATTATTGATTTTAGATGAGCCTAGTCTTGGTCTTGCACCTGTTTTGGTTAAAGTCATTTTTAAAGCCATCAAAGAGATTGCTCAATCTGGCGTAACCGTATTATTAGTAGAACAAAATGCAAAAGCAGCCTTAAAACTAGCCGATCGTGGTTATGTGTTAGAGCTTGGAAAAATTTCACATGTGGGAAGTAGTGAAGAACTTTTAAATTCAGAAGTGATTCAAGAGGCGTATTTGGGTAAGAAGAAATAGTCTTTACATGTAAAGCCGTTCACCTTCGGGTGGGCGGTTTTTTTTGCCCAATTTTTATAATGCAAAAAAGGTACTACTTTTTGTAGTACTAATGTATAATTAGTAAAATAAAATCCTAAAAGGAAAGACAATGGTTAAAAATGAAATCGTGATGAATCGCGCTATAGCGTTGGCTGAGAAATGGCAAAACAGAGCCAGTGAACTTGTCAGTGACTTTGATAAAAAGTTTCATGTTAAGATGAACAAAATGTTAGGAAATCCAAAAGATAAAGTCTTTTTGATAGAACTCATGGATCAAAGCTTTAGAAGTAAAAACCCAACACGCGTGGCAAATCAAATCGAGTATCTTTTCTCAAAATACGAAATGGCATCATTTTTTACCACTAGCGAGCGATTTTTAGTCTTTTTATTTCTCAATGCAGGCATTTATCTGCCCCAAATTTCAGTACCTCTTTTTATCAAAAGTGTTCGAGATGACACGCAAACGGTGGTTATCAAAGGCGAAGATGAAACGCTAAATGCGCATTTAGTCAAACGCCATGAACAAGGAACACGCATCAATCTGAACTTAATTGGCGAAGTGGTATTGGGTGAAGAAGAAGCCAAAGAGCGTATGGAAAAATATCTCAAAGTACTTGAAAATCCTAATGTTGATTATATCTCTATCAAAATATCAACGATTTTTTCACAGATTAATGCACTCTCTTATGAAGATACCGTAAAAGAATTAGTCGAGAGACTAAGTCTTATCTATGCACAAGCTCAAAAATATAGCTTTACCAATGCCAAAGGAGAGAGTGAAAATAAATTTATTAACCTTGATATGGAAGAGTACCGTGACCTCTCTTTGACGGTTAATGCTTTTACCACGACACTGGATAAGCCAGAGTTCAAAAACCTTTACGCAGGCATCGTCCTTCAAGCCTATCTACCCGATTCTCATTTATGGCAACAAAAGCTTGTAGCATGGGCAAAACAAAGAGTAGAAAACGGTGGCTCACCTATCAAAATGCGTTTGGTCAAGGGTGCTAACATGGAAATGGAAGAGACTGAGGCTGGGCTAAGACATTGGGAAATGGTAACGTATACCAAAAAAATAGACACTGATAGTAACTATAAAGTGATGGGTGAATATGGGTTAAGAGCAGAGAATGCAAAGTATGTCAATCTTGGTATGGCATCACACAACCTTTTTGAACTTGCTTATGGTTTTGAACTAGCATCTGAATATGGCACCAGTGCATACTTTACGATGGAGATGCTAGAGGGTATGAGTGAGTCTGCACGACTTGCGATAAAAGAGATTAGCGGTGAAATTATCTTATATGCGCCTACAGCTAAAAAAGCACAATTTACCAATGCTATTGCCTATTTGGTGCGCCGTCTTGATGAAAATACGGGCGTGGAAAACTTTATCCGTTACTCATTTGGACTAAAAGCTGGAAGCCCTCAGTGGGAAACCCAAAAGCAAAAATTTATAGCCTCATTTGACAATGCTGAGCACATTTTCATTGGTGCAAAACGCCAACAAAATAGACTAGAAGAAAAATGGGATGATTTTAAGGGTGGAAGTTTTTATACAGGCGAATATCATGGTGAAGCAGACACAGACTTTATCTTACCTCCTAATAAACAATGGGCAAAAGATATTCGTACAAAATGGATGAAAAAAGCGGGAGATGAGCTTTTTGTTACCCCCGTTGTCGTAGGTGGTGTAGAAATAAGAGCTGAGCGAAGCATCAAAGAAGTATTGGATAAATCACAGCTCCAAGAGGGCGTTTTATGTGGAAAATTTACGCTCGCAAGCAAAGAAGATTTGGAAAATGCTGTCGAGGTTGCACATGCGGATAAAGATGGTTGGAGAAGTTTAAGCCATGAAGAGCGACAAAAGATATTGGGTAATGTAGCGATACAAGTGCGTAAGAAACGCGCTGACCTTATCGGTGTGGCTGCGGCTGAAGTGGGTAAAGTCTTTGGTGAAACCGATGTTGAAGTCAGTGAGGCGGTGGACTTTTTAGAATTTTACGGTTACAGTGCGCGTTATTTTGAAAAATACACCAATCTCAAGTTTAAAGGCAAAGGGGTAGGTGTTGTCACTCCTCCTTGGAACTTCCCTATTGCGATTCCCATCGGTGGACTATCTGCGGCATTAGCTGCTGGAAACTGTGTTATCTTAAAGCCTGCAAGTGTGGCAGCCTTGTGTGCGTATGAATTGTGCCAATGTTTTTGGGATGCAGGGGTGAGTAAAAATACTTTACAATTTGTTCCTTGCGCTGGTTCTTTGGCAGGAGAGCATTTGGTGAAAAATCCTAAAGTCGATTTTGTCATTCTCACCGGTGGCGAAGAGACTGCGTATAAGATGTTAGAAACCAGACCAAATTTATTGCTCAGCGCTGAGACAGGTGGCAAAGATACAACCATCGTAACGGCCATGAGTGACCGCGAGCAGGCGATTAAAAATGTGGTTCATTCAGCCTTTTCAAACAGTGGACAAAAGTGTTCTGCGACTTCATTGCTCATTTTAGAAGATGAGATTTATAATGACCCTAATTTCAAAGCAGGACTCATTGATACGGCAAATAGTTTACATGTAGGCTCAGTGTGGGATTTTAAAAACCGCATCGGAACACTTGCGAATAAAGTCGAAGGTAATTTGAAAAAAGCTGTTGAGAGTTTAGAAGAGGGTGAAAGTTGGGCATTGAAACCAAGTTTTGTGGAGGGGAATGAATATATGCTCAAACCTGCCATCAAATGGGGTGTAAAAGCGGGAAGTTTCTGCCATATGAACGAGCTTTTTGGACCAGTGCTTTCGGTCATGAAAGCGAGCAGTCTTAAGGATGCGATTGATTTAGTCAATCAAACAGGCTATGGTTTAACCTCAGGCATCGAATCACTTGATGAGCGCGAAGTGGCATACTGGAGAAAAAATCTTAAAGCGGGTAATTTGTACATCAACCGAGGAACCACAGGGGCGATTGTGCTTCGCCAACCTTTTGGCGGTTTGGGTAAATCTGCTGTAGGTGCTGGACGAAAAGCAGGTTTTTACAACTATATCACGCAATTTGCTGATTTTGAAGAAGTGGATGAGCCAAAAGTAAATACAGCTATCAAACATCCGTTGATGGAGGCGATACGAAAGTGGAGCGAGGAGTGTCATAAAGGTGCGCATAGTGCATATAAAGAAGATTTTGCCAAGCTTGAAGTCGCAACCGCTAGTTATATTGCTAACTACCACGATGAATTTAGTAGAGAAAAAGACTACGCGAATGTCAGAGGCGAAGATAATATTTTCAAATACATTCCTTTGCACAAAATAGCCCTTCGCATCACCAAAGATGACTCTTTGTTTAGTGTTATCAGCAGAATCGTCGCAGCAAAAGTGAGCAAAGTTGCTTTACATGTAAGCATTGATATGCCTGTTGAAAATGGTGTAGTTTCATTTATCTATGAAAACAAAGAGTTGCTTTTGGGAGCGCATGATACGATTGTACGCGAAAGTGAGCAAGCGTTTGTAACATGTTTTGGAAAAGTCGACAAAATTTTCTATGCCGATGAAAGCTTTATCTCACCATTTGTTTTCGAAGCAGCCGCAAAAATGGCAAAATTTATCGTAAGATGCAAGCCATTAATGGAAGGAAGAGTGGAGCTACTCCATTATTTTGCGGAGCAAAGTATTTCTCATAGTTATCACCGTTATGGCAATATCGGAGGAAGAGTATTCAATAAGAAGTAGGGAAAGAGTAAAGGGGCAATTATGTTGCCCCTTTGTAGTGTTATTTAAGTTTTTCGATGATAGCTTGGTTGAGGTCTAGTCGTTCTCTATTTTTAGAAACACCCTCGGCATTTTTTTCGATTTTTTGCTTATTAGCTTCAACACCCTCAGCATTTTTCTTGATATTTTCTTTATTTCTGGCGATTTCTTCACGGTTTAACTCAATAAGTCGCGTGAGTTCATCAACCCTTCTTTCGTATTTGTTAATAAGATAGTAGATAGCATAAACCAAAGCACCGATGACGATCCATTGTAAGATTCCCATTGTTTATTTCCTTTTCAAAATTTTCAATATTGTACTCTTTTCGTTTTAATCAATCAACAATATCAAAAACATATTCACTTTTAAATTTAGTTTTGAGGATTTCCACGATTTTTAAATGCTCAAAATTTATTTTTTGAAATGCTTCTTCAGTTTGAGGTTTGGAAATGCAGAGTTGACGAACCATTTTGCCACGATAGGCTTTTGCAAAGTGACTCACGACTTTGCCATTTTTGAGAAATTTAGCGGTGACAAAAGGTTTTTTAATCGTATAAAACTTTTCATAAAAACTTGCACGAAGATCAACGATGAACTCATCTTCAAGCATGGCATCCAAAGAGTGGCTAAATACCTCTTTATAAAAAAGCTCTGGCTTAAATCCCTCAAGTGTTTCACCTTGACTTAATTTATACTCAGGGATATTTTCTCCTGCAAGTAGTGGTCCAAAAAGATTTGAAAAAATAAGGAGATGGTTATCGATAAAATTTTTAGCAGGTTCAAAGAGTGTTGCATATTGAAGATGATCATACGCAACGCCATCATAACGCTCAATTGCTTTACATGTAAGCGCACTAAAAAGATTGATATGAGAGAGAGCTAAACATTTTTGAGCATCTTTGATACCAAAAAGAAGCATCAACGAGTTAATATCCTGTTTTAAAAGAATATCCTGATACCTTTGAAGGACTTCTATTCTCTTTTCATATAAATAGGGAAAAATAAAACTCTTATCATTAATAGCAGGTAAAAATGCTTTATTTGTCTTTGTCTCACTTGGCGAAAATAAAATTTTCATGACAATACCTTTTACATTCTATTGTGTAAAGCGCATATTTTAGCACAAAAGTATTGACTTTGAAAATCTTTTGAGATATAATTTCACCTCACATAAAAAGATGCTGGTGTAGCTCAGTTGGTAGAGCAACTGCCTTGTAAGCAGTAGGTCGGCGGTTCGATTCCGTTCACCAGCTCCATTTTTTGTGAAAAACAGTGTTTGACCAGCAATAAAAATGGTAAAAATACGGTGAGATACTCAAGTGGCCAACGAGGGCAGACTGTAAATCTGCTGACTATGTCTTCGAAGGTTCGAATCCTTCTCTCACCACCATTTGCGGGAGTAGCTCAGTTGGCTAGAGCATTAGCCTTCCAAGCTGGGGGTCGCGGGTTCGAGTCCCGTCTCCCGCTCCATGATTTTATACAGAACTGGGAGCTGTTGAATTTTTTCTGCTTATTCACGCACTACAGAACAAGTTCAGTGGTCAACCTCTCTTCTCAATGAAATCAAATCGTTATTATTTACTGGTATACTATCGGTTTACCCTGTTGTAGTCGGCTCATATGGCTCAGGGGTAGAGCACTTCCTTGGTAAGGAAGAGGTCGAGGGTTCAAGTCCCTCTATGAGCTCCATTTCATTGACGAAGTTTTCAAAAACTTTAAAAACTAAGATTTACTAAAAAAACAAACCCAATACGGAGGAAAAAATGGCAAAAGAAAAGTTCTCTAGAACAAAGCCACATGTTAACATTGGAACCATCGGTCACGTAGATCATGGTAAAACTACACTTACAGCAGCAATTTCAGCAGTTCTTGCATCAAAAGGTCTTTGTGATTTTAAAGATTATGATGGTATTGACAATGCTCCTGAAGAGAGAGAAAGAGGTATTACTATCGCTACTTCTCATATTGAGTACGAAACTGAAAAACGCCACTATGCACATGTTGACTGTCCTGGTCACGCGGATTATGTTAAAAACATGATTACAGGTGCTGCTCAAATGGACGGTGCTATTCTTGTTGTTTCTGCAGCAGATGGTCCTATGCCACAAACTCGTGAGCATATCCTTCTTTCTCGCCAAGTTGGTGTTCCATACATCGTTGTATTTATGAACAAAGCTGACATGGTTGATGATGAAGAATTATTAGAATTAGTTGAAATGGAAATTCGTGAACTTCTTTCAGTTTATGACTTCCCAGGTGATGACACTCCAATCGTTTCTGGTTCAGCGCTTAAAGCACTTGAAGAAGCAAAAGTTGGTAAAATTGATGTTTGGGCTGGAAAAATTCTTGAACTTATGGATGCTGTTGATTCATATATCCCAGAACCAATTCGTGAAACTGAAAAAGACTTCTTGATGCCAATCGAAGACGTATTCTCAATCTCAGGTCGTGGTACCGTTGTTACTGGTAAAATCGACAGAGGCGCTGTTAAAATCGGTGAGACTATCGAAATCGTAGGTATCAAAGATACAAAAACTACAACTGTAACTGGTGTTGAAATGTTCCGTAAAGAAATGGAACGAGGCGAAGCTGGCGATAACTGCGGTATCTTACTTCGTGGTATCAAAAAAGAAGATGTTGAAAGAGGTATGGTTCTTTGTAAGCCAAAATCAATCACTCCACACACTGACTTTGAAGCAGAAATTTATGTTCTTTCAAAAGAAGAGGGTGGTCGTCATACTCCATTCTTTAACAACTATAGACCACAATTTTATGTTCGTACAACAGATGTTACAGGTTCTATCACATTACCTGAGGGTACTGAGATGGTTATGCCTGGTGACAATGTTAAAATCAAAGTAGCTATGATCGCTCCTATCGCTCTTGAAGAGGGTACTCGTTTTGCAATCCGTGAGGGTGGTAGAACTGTTGGCGCGGGTGTTGTTGCTACAATCATTAAATAATTTATCTACATGTAAAGAGATGCAATGTATCTCTTTACATGTTTCAAGTAAGGAAATCCAATGACCGTTAAAATCGGACTAAAATGTAGTGAATGTGGTGACATTAACTATACAACCACCAAAAACAGCAAGACGCATACTGAAAAATATGAATTAAGTAAGTATTGTCCAAGACTGAAAAAGCACACTGTTCACAAAGAAGTGAAATTAAAAAGTTAAGTCTCTAACAAGACTTAACTTTAACTATAGGGTAGTAGCTCCAACGGTAGAGCGCCGGTCTCCAAAACCGTAGGTTGTGGGTTCGAATCCCCCCTGCCCTGCCACTAGTCGAGGTAAT
>JAQWCT010000254.1 GCA_028705785.1 Sulfurospirillaceae bacterium
GGCGCATATTGCTAAAGATGAGTTGGGACTTGAAATCTTTGAAAATGAAGAAAGCATCAAAACATTATCCCTTTGGGGCAAAGATAAAATGCTAGAACTGATCAAATCAAATCTTGCAGAAGTGGGCATTTGCTTTGAACAATTTGTGAGTGAAAAATCGCTGTATGACAAATGGGATGAAAGTTTCGAAAAACTTCAAAAAAATGAAAAAACCTATGAAGAGGGTTCAAAAATTTGGATTCGCTCGACTGAGTTAGGAGATGAAAAAGATCGCGTGGTCGTGAGAGATGATGGAAGACCTACTTATCTAGCAGGTGACATTATTTACCATGATTACAAGTTTCAAAGAGGCTATGATCGCTATATTAATATTTGGGGTGCAGACCATCATGGGTATATTGCACGCGTCAAAGCGGCTATCAATTTTCTAGGTTATGATGAGAGTAAACTCGAAGTGATTTTAGCCCAAATGGTTTCCTTGCTCAAAGGTGGTGAGCCTTATAAAATGAGTAAGCGAGCAGGCAATTTTATCTTAATGAGTGATGTGGTTTCCGAAATTGGAAGTGATGCTTTACGATTTGTCTTTTTAAGCAAAAAATCCGATACCCATTTGGAATTTGATGTCGATGTTTTTAAGCAAGAAGATAGCAATAATCCTATTTTTTATATCAACTATGCCCATGCAAGAATCAATCAAATTTTTGCCAAAGCGAATAAAAATGTTGAAGATATCTTACATGTAAAGCTTGAAAATATGAGCGAAGAGGCACAAAATCTTCTTTTTACAGCACTTCTATTGCCAGAAGTTTTAGAAGATGCTTTTGCGCTAAGACAAGTTCAAAAAGTAACTGAGTATCTTAAAAATCTCTCAGCAGCATTGCATAAGTTTTACAATGAAAACAAAGTAGTTGGGAGTGTGGATGAAGATAAGTATCTTAAACTCTTCGCTGTTGTCGCTTTGAGTATTCGATTGGGACTTAAACTCATAGGCATTAGCGCAAAAGAAAAAATGTAAGAGTTCTTTTGCGCAAGACCCCTTTTCTTCTTAATCTTATCTCGTTTATAGTTAAAAACCCAAAGTCTCTTCTCCTTATTTTCCCTTTTGTGATTTTATCGTATGGCTACGAAGTTTTTGTAGTACGAGATACGATGGTCTATGGTGGAATTCCAAGGTCTGCTGGATTTGAAATGACACAGTGGACGCGAATTTTGAGGAATGAAGCTTATATGGTTGGCTATTCTGATATCAGGGGCAATCCGCTTTGGGTATCGTATAAACTCACTCAGCCCTCTCCTAAGGCTCCACATCTCAAAAGACCTGACAATTTCAGTATGGATTTTCGCAATCTCACTTTTATAAAATCTAGTGACTACACCAATAGCGGTTACGATAGAGGACATATGGCGCCTAATCATGTGATTTCTTTACTTTATGGCAAAAGTGCACAAGAAGAAACTTTTTTGATGACGAATATCACCCCTCAAAAACCAAACCTCAATCAGAAAATCTGGCAAAGACTCGAAGCCTTGGAGTTAGAGAATTTTTCTCATAAGTTTAAAGCAGTATGGGTTTATACAGGACCAATTTTTAACGAAAATACCAAAAAGCTCAAAAATTCTTTTTGGGTTGATATTCCCAATGCTTTTTATAAAATTTACATTGGTCTTAAAGAAGATGGTGATTTGAGAACATTAGCTTTTATTATTCCTCAAACGGCAAAGATAAACGATAGGATTGAAAAATATCAAGTGAGTATTGATGCTGTTGAAAAACAAAGTGGGTTTGACTTTTTGCATGAACTTGAAGATAGTCTTGAGCAAAAAGTCGAAGCAACGATAGAAAATAGTGAGTGGTTTTAGGCTTTACACTCTTTACATGTACCATTCATAACAATAAAACTGTTACTTATCGTAAATCCACTATTTAAAGTGACTGCTTCTAATAAAGGTTTAGTTTCAACAAAAACATCTTCAACTTTTGAGCAATGTGTACACAAAAGATGAATATGGGGAACTTTTTTGATTTCATATTGTTGTTTTTGGTTAGGAAGTTTGACTTCTTCTAAAATATGGAATGAGATAAGATCATTAATATTTCGGTAAAGTGTCGCTTTTGACATAGAAGGATATTTTGGAACAATATGCTCATAAATAGCGTCTATATCGATATGCCCAAAGGAATCAATACAATCTAATATCGCCAATCGTTGATGTGTTGATTTTAAATTACTGGCTTTGAGGACATCTTTAAATCTTTCCATTGCGTTATTAAATCCTTTACATGTAAAGTAAAATTTTATTGAAGAAAAACTTAATAAGATATTAACTATCCTATTTAAAAATTTTAATTATAGGATTTATTCTTAAATAGGATTTATTCCTATTTAAGTTATATATAACTATAATTTTTCTACATCTTAAAAAAGGAGTAGAAATGAAGATTTCTAAAGCGTTAAGTCTTTGTGCGTTAAGTGCAACCGTGTTATTTGGGGCAAATAACTTAGTTGATAAAGTTAAACAAAATGGTATAAGTGCTATTCCAGGTAGCAATTATGAACTTTTAAAAATAATTGATGATCCTAAGGATCCAATTACTGATGCAAAAGTAGAGTTAGGAAAAAAACTCTTTTTTGATCCAAGAATGTCACGAAGTTCGATTATTAGTTGTAATACATGCCATAATCTCGCTCTTGGTGGAACAGATGGCGTAAGTGCTGCCATTGGTCATGGATGGACAGCTAACCCTCATCATCTTAACTCTCCAACAGTGTATAACTCAGCCTTTTTTAAAGCACAGTTCTGGGATGGTAGAAGCCCTCACTTAGCAGATCAAGCACAAGGCCCAGTACAAGCAGGTCCAGAAATGGCAGCTCCTCCAAAGCTTGTTGAAGAGAGAATCAATTCTATTCCTGAGTATGTAGATGAGTTTAAAGTCGCTTACGGTGATAATGTTAAGGTGAGCTTTGAAAAAATTACCTGGCAATACCTTGTTAGCGGTTCGGCTTTCTCTTTTATCGCTACTTGTCATAGTGGAATGCTATTATTTCTAAAAATACTATTTTGTCTTTG
>JAQWCT010000053.1 GCA_028705785.1 Sulfurospirillaceae bacterium
TCCACTCCCTGGTACACCAAGGGTTAACATCGGGATCATCGCACCACCAGCACACGCATTGTTAGCAGATTCTGGAGCGGCAACTCCTAAGATATTACCTTTTCCAAATGAACCATCTTTATCCGATATTTTTTGCGCCATGGTATATGAAACAGCACTCGCAATAGAAGCTCCCGTACCTGGAAGAACACCTACCACAAAACCAATCAAAGAAGAACGAAGCATTGTCCATTTACAATGCATTATCTCTTTCATGGTCACATAAACACGAGTCACCTTAGGCATTTCAAAATCTTTGCTACTGTGATGTTCTAACATCAACATCACTTCACTGACCGCAAAAAATCCTACGATAACAATTAAAAATTCAAAACCATCATACAGTTCTGCTTCACCAAAAGTATAACGCAAAACGCCCGTAGTCGCATCAACGCCTACGATACCAATGAGTAAACCTATAACCACACCGATTAAACTTTTAACAGGATTTTCCCCCATAAGTGCTGAAATAGTGGTAAATGCAAAAACCATTAAGACAAAATACTCTGATGGTCCAAAGTGAATAGCCACACTTGCCAGCATTGGCGCAAAGAAAGTCAAACCCACAATAGAAATGGACCCACCAATAAAGGAGGCAATGCCCGATATGGCTAAGGCAGGACCAGCCAAACCTTTTTGAGCCATCGGATAGCCATCAAGGCAAGTGAAAACTGCGCCAGCGTCGCCTGGGACATTGAGTAAAATACTTGAAATCCTACCTCCAAACTCTGCCCCATAATAAATACCACAGAGCATAATAAGTGATGAATCCACCGGTAAACCCATGGTATAACAAATAGGCAGCAAAATAGCGACACCGTTAATCGGTCCAAGCCCAGGGAGTGCTCCAAAAAGCGTTCCCAGTGTTGTGCCTAAAAGCACTAAAAAAAGATTGGTTGGCTGAAAAACTACCCCAAATCCCGTTCCCAAAAGGGAGAAAATTTCCATCATGCAGCACCTCCCATAAGCGCACTAAAAATTTTACCCATAGGAAGAACTACATCCAATAAAATACCAAAAAGCACATAGACCGATAAACTCACGCCAATAGCAGAGCCTAACGCCTGTTTTGTTGTGCCTTGAAAAATTCTAGACATAAAAAAAACAAGTAAAACAGTCGAAAGTAAAAAACCTAAAACATCAAAGGAAAATGAATAAAGCACCAATAAAACAACAATCAAAACGGTTTTAAGCTGTATGTTGGATTGTGGGAAATGAGATTTTTCAGGCTTAACGATAATCACTAACGATAAAGCGCTGAGCAATACACCTAAAAATACAGGAAATGCCTTTGGTCCTAGTGGATCATAGGAAAAAGGGACTTCCATAGAAAGCCCTCCATACACAACGAATATTCCTAAACCTAAAAGAAATATTCCAAATGCTCTATCAACGCTCATTTGAGAAGTCCTGCTTCTTTAGAAAGCTCTTTAAACTTCTTTTCCTCAGCTTGCATAAATGTTTGATATTCTTTACCTATTTTCGTAAATGGATAAAGTCCCCTTAACTCTCTTTCTTTTTCAAACTCTGGTGTTTTGACCAATTTTTGCATTTTATCTACCCAGTAGTTATACTGTTCTTCAGTCACATTTGGTCCAAGATAAAAACCTCTCCAAATCGTCCATACTGCGTCATATCCTTGCTCTTTCGCTGTTGGGATATTTGCCATTTGACCGGGAAGTCGCTCATCGGAGAGAATAGCCAATACTTTGTATTTACCTGAAGAGAGTTGACCTGAAAATTCTGCGATGTCACCAGGGTAAATTTGGATGTGACCACCAAGAAGAGCTGTTAAGGCTTCACCACCACCCTCAAATGCTACATATTTCATATCTTTGGGATTGATGCCTGCAAGTTTTGCGATAATAGCTGCTTTAAACCAGTCTTGTGAACCAATGGAACCTCCAGAACCTAGTGCAAATCCTTTAGGATTAGCTTTCAAATCAGCGACCATTTCAGATAAAGTATTCCATTTTGCATCTGCTCTTACGATAACCGCACCATAATCTGCTCCAAGACCTGCCAACCATTTAACAGAATCAACCGTATATGCTGCACCAAATTTTCCCTGAGCGATGTTAAGCGCAGAACCCGTACTTGCAGCTACAATCATTTCAGCATCGTTGGAGCGCTGACCAATAATGTGGTTATACGCAACTGCGCCGACACCACCTGGCATAAAGTTAACAATCATCGGCTTGTCGATGACTTTAGAAGCACTTAAAGAGTTAGAAACTAATCGACAAGAAAGGTCAAATCCACCACCAGGTTTTGCGGGAGCCAAACAAACAGGCTTGTGGACTTCAAATGCATTCAAGGCACTGGTTAATGCCAACATTGCTGCCACACTTGTTACTAATCGTAACGATTTCTTCATGATTACTTCCTTATATTGAAATTTCAGTTATCGTAGCACTTTTAAGTGCTTATAGACAATATAAAAGACATTAGATGTTTATTTGGTATTTTGGCTATTGTGTGCACAGTTACAAATGTAACTTATTGTTACATCTAAAGTAGTTTTTTGAGTCGATAAGTGAAAAAGAGCGTGGAGAAAACAAGTAAAGATAAAAGAATAAGAAACATATGCCAACCCAAATATTCAAAGAAAACACCTGGGGCAAAAGTGCCTAAAGTACCACCGGCATAGTAGAACGAGAGATATAAGCCATTAGAAATAGCACGATTTTTATGGGCTAATTTGCTAATCAGTCCTGAGGCAACTGAGTGAATGATAAAAAATCCCGCACACAAGACAAACATCCCACCAAACATCACCCCATAATCACTAATATGAAAGATTTGAATACCCACAAGATAGGTAAAGATTCCAATCACTATTGTTTTTGTTTCGCTTCCAAAAAAACGAATCAACCAAAAAATACGAATAGAGATGATAAAACCAATGATATATCCTGCATACATCATCCCCACTTTTCCATACCCAATGCTTTGCCCTAAACTTTGAAGCTGAAAAGGAAGAAAGTTTAGGATAGCTTGAAAGACAAAAAAGATACCAAACATCATCATATAAATATTGAAAAATATTTTATTATTCAATACTCCCATCACTTGAGAAAATTTTGGCTTAACAAAATCGACTTTAAGCTCTTCGCTAAGAGACTCCAAACACCAAAACATCGCAATAAGACAAATACCAAGCAGGACAAAAAAGACGCGCCATCCAAATAAATCACTTAAAATACCTGAAAGCAATCGTCCCAAAAACCCACCCAAGATCGTCGCCCCAATGTAATATCCAATGGCTTGTTGAACCTTATCTTTAGGCGTAATAAAACTGATGTAGCTCATCAAAGAAGTTAACACCGCAGGAATTAAAAGCCCTTGCAGTCCTCGAATAGCCAGTAAAAGCGGATAGGTATTGCTAAGGGCAAATAAAAGTTCTAGAAGACCCAGCCACAATACAGCATTTTTCAAAAAATGTTTGGAGGAAAAAGTTTCTAAGATATAACCATAAAAGATAGGAGCAAAGCCAAGAGGAAGCATAATGACAGTCGTAAAGATAACAGCTTCAAAACGACTAAGGCTAAACTCTCGCTCAAATAAGGGTTGAATGGGCTGAACGGCATAAAGTGTACATAAGGTGAGAATGGTACATGTATAGATGATAAGAAGGGAAAGCCCCTCCTTATTATTTGAATTTGTCAATCTGAAAATCCCAGAAAAACTCTATCCATTCTGTCGCTTCTCGTGCTGCAAAATCAGGGCGAAGCAATGCTTTTTCTTTGTAAAAAACCGAAGCGATTTTGAGTTCAACCTCAGGATACATCTTCGTTAAAACTCTTTGAATTTCTATCATCGTCTCACCACTATCGATAATATCATCGACAATAACAACGCGCTTAGCCTTACTCAAATCTGGGATATTGAAGATATTAATCGTATCGAGCTTTCGTGTCTCTTCATAATGAATCGAATTTATCGAATACAAATCACGCATATCAAGTGCTTCGGAAAGAAAATGACCCAGCGTCATACCGCCTCTTGCGATAGCGAGGATAACATCAGGATTATAAGGCTTTATCTCTTTTGCCAATTGATTGACATCGACTTTAAATTCGTCATAACTGTAATAACGCAAATTAATGTCCCTCCTGCACGATAAATACAACCAAACTAACAAAAGTCAAAAAGAGGATACCAAAGTTAAGGTCTTTGTACTCTTTCTTAATAAGTTTAATCAGTGAATAAGAGATTAAACCAAAGGCAAGTCCATTGGTAATCGAAAAAGTCAAAGGCATCATAAGGACAATCATAAAAGTTGAAACTGAAACAGCCGTATCTTTAAAATTAATATGCGCCAATTCGCTAAACATCAAAACACCGACCATAACAAGAACAGGATAGATGGCATTTTCAGGAATAGCTTTAAACAAAGGCATCATAAGAAGGGTCAAGATAAATAAAAGTCCTGTAAAAACAGCTGTCAATCCTGTTCTTCCACCCTCTTCAACACCTGCCGCACTTTCGATAAAAGCCGTTGTTGTTGAAACACCAAAAAGTGCACCACAAGTGGTAGCCGCAGCATCAACTTCAAGTGTTTTTTGAAGCTCTTTTCCGTCATCTTTAAATAAACCTGCACGGTAACCAACACCTGAGAGTGTGCCCAAAGAATCAAATAAATCTGTAATTAAAAAAGTAATAATCACAGGGAAAAGAGAGAGCGTTAAAGCGGACATAATATCAAGTTGTAAGGCAATAGGTGCAATGGAAGCAGGCATAGAAAAGATACCTGTTGGATAAGGAGCAATCCCTGTCACCCACGCAATAATAGCTGTCAAAAACACCGCTAAAATAAATGCCCCTTTAATACGCCATGCATAAAAAGCAAAGACCAAAATAAGCCCTAAAACACCCAAGAGAACGGTAGGATTTTTAAAATTGCCCACACTGACCAAAACCGCAGGATTTGCCACAATCATACCCATGCTTTTTAAACCAATAAATGCGATAAATGCACCGATACCAGCACTAATGGCGCGTCTTAAATCAAGCGAAATACTACGCATAATCCACACACGAAGTTGTGTCAATGAAAGCACTAAAAACAAAAGTCCTGAAATAAAAACAACACCCAGTGCTGTTTGCCAAGGCACTTTCATACCAAGGACAAGTCCAAAGGTAAAGTATGCATTAAGTCCCATACCCACGCTCATAGCGATGGGAGTATTTGCCCAAAGACCATTCACTATAGTTGAAAAAATAGTAATCAAAGCAGTCGCTGTGATTAATGCCTCCATTGGCATACCGGTCTTACTCATAATAATGGCATTGACTGGTACGATATACATCATGGTCAAAAATGTGGTAAAACCAGCCATCGCCTCCGTTTTGACAGTGGTGCCATTTTTTTCTAATTTGAAAAATCCCATATTTGCTCCTCTTAGTAGGTTTTAATTTCGTTATAAAGACTATCTCTTTGTACGGGTGTAAATCCACTTGTTTCAATAAGTTCTATAAAGGTTTCCATCTTTAAGCCATGCGCGCTAGACGCACCTGCGGCTGATTGAATCGCTTCAACTTCGATGGTTCCATCGAGGTCATCTGCGCCATATTCAAGGGCTACTAACGCTAAATTAATCGTTGAAGTTGCCCAGTAAGCTTTGATGTGTGAGATATTATCCAACATCAAACGGCTAATCGCATAGGTTTTTAAAATCTCCGTAGAACTCAAAAAATCTTCTACATGTAAATAGTTATTGTCTCTTTGATATACCAAAGGGATAAACGCATTAAAGCCACCTGTGATATCTTGTAAGTCACGAAGACGAAGCATATGGTCGATGCGATTTTCTCTACTTTCAACATGCCCAAACAACATCGTTGCATTAGACTGCTTGCCTTTTTGATGCCATGCTTTGTGGATGTCTAACCACTTTTGTGAGCTGACTTTGCCTTTGCAGATGTACTCACGCACCTTTTCATCAAAGATTTCCGCTCCACCACCAGGCATAGAATCTACACCATACGCCAGCATTTTGTCGATGATAGAATCAGTGCTTTGGTTGTATTGTTCGCTCAAAAAGTTAATTTCTGCGGCGGTTAATGCCTTTACATGTAAATGAGGAAACTGCTTTTTAACTTTGGAAAAAATCTCCAAATACCACTCCAAACCTGTATCAGGATTGTGAGCGGAGACAATATGCACTTCTGTAATGCCATTTTTAACCGAAACTTCAAGTTGCGATAAGATGGATTCGTGGGTCATTGTGTAAGGATTGGGGTTTTTACGGTTTGCTGAAAAAGCACAAAATTTGCAGATATCTTTGCAGATATTGGTGGGGTTGATGTGACGGTTTATATTGAAAAACGCCTTATTGCCATGCTTGGCTCTTCGTCTTAGAGAAGCATAATGCCCCAATGTAAAAAGATCAAGCTCATAAAGAGCAACGCCGTCTTCAAGCGTCAGTCTTTGGTTGTTTTCTAACTTATCGATAAGATTCATTAGCTACTTTCATAAGTGAAATTAAAAATGGATTTTAGCAACTTTATTTATAAACGGAGGTTAAATGGGTATAATTTTAGAAAAAGGCTATACCATGTTTCTCAACTATTTCTTTTCCTTCGGAATCTTTTTCCTCACCGCAATTGCTGTTTGTGTTCTCTTCCTTTTCTTATACGCCAAAGTCACACCTTATGATGACTACCAAATGATTTTCAGTGAAAACAATACCGCCTCTGCTTTGGGATTTGGCGGTGCCATCGTAGGACTTTGTATCCCTTTATACAGCGCATTGGTAAACTCTATCTCTTACATTGACTTTGTTATCTGGGCAGGTGTTGCTATGTTTGTCCAACTCCTCTTTGCCTTAGTGATGACGCGAGTGGGTGGTAGATTTTCTGTTGAAAAACATATCAACGAGGGCAATATCGCAGTGGGAATTCTCATGGCTTTTATGTCTATTGCTATTGGTCTTTTAAATGCGGGGTCTATGAGTTATTAAGAAAAATCACCATGGTACTAGAATATATGACTGATAATATGGATGTATTTGCAGAAAACTTTCAAGGAGTGAATCTGCATGGTTTAAAGATCGCAAAAGCGGAGTTCGATGACTGCACTTTTGTCTCATGCGATTTTAGTGAAACTTTTTTTTCCTCGTGTAAATTTACTAAATGCCGTTTTGAAAATTGTAACCTAAGTCTTGCAAAGCTAGCCAATACTAAAATGAGCGATGTTAAGTTTATATCGTGCAAAATAATCGGGATTGATTGGACAAAAGCAGATTGGCATAGCCTACTCAATGCCGAGCCTCTGCACTTTCGTGATTGCATCCTTGATGATGGGAACTTTTTTGGTTTAACTTTAGAAAAAATGGTGATGAAAGAATGCCGAGTCAAAGAGGTCGATTTTCGCAATGCCATACTGAAAAAAGCTGATTTTAGTGGAAGTGATTTCAAGGGTACCTTATTCAACAATACCCATTTAGAAAATGCCAATTTTATTGACGCACAAAACACGATGATTGATATACGGTTAAATCATCTTAAAGGCGCAATTTTTAGACGATTTGAGGCACTTTTTCTACTTGAATCAATGGGAATTGTACTTGTAGACTAGACGATATAAAATCTTTACATGTAAAGATTTTAGCGAATGAAGAGGCTACCCAAAGCCTCTTCATACTATGCTTACAAATAATCCTCAGGCTTGTAATTTGCCACTACAAAATCAATATCTTTATCACCTCTGCCACTCAAATTCACCAAGATAGATTCATACGGCTTTTCTTTGGCTAACTTCATCGCAAACGCTACAGCATGGGCACTCTCTAGGGCTGGGATAATGCCCTCATAATGGCTTAAATCATAAAAGGCTTGAATGGTTTCTGTGTCGTTGGCGATGCCGACTTTGGTTCTTGAAATGGAGTTAAGATAGGCGTGTTCTGGACCGACGGATGGATAGTCTAGTCCACTCGCGATGGAATGAACGGCGGCTGGTTCACCTTGGTCATTTTTGAGCATGATGGAGTTAAAACCATGTAAAATGCCCTCCGTACCATAGGTTAAACTTGCGGCATGTTCGCCTAATTTTGTGCCTTTTCCTCCGGGTTCTACGCCGTACATCTCGCAGGGGTCTTCGATAAATGCGGAGAAAAGTCCCATAGCATTACTTCCTCCACCCACACATGCGACCAAATTATCGGGTAAATTGCCCGTCATCTCTAAAAACTGTTCTCTTGCTTCGATGCCTACAACACTTTGAAAGTCACGCACCATCATCGGAAATGGATGAGGCCCTACAACTGAGCCGATACAGTAGATGCTGTTTTCTGGGTCTTTAAGATAGGCTTCAAATGCTGAGTCCACTGCTTCTTTCAGTGTGCGTGCGCCAAAGCTTACAGGAACAACTTTTGCACCTAGAACACGCATTCTCACCACATTAGGATGCTCTTTTGCAATGTCCACTTCGCCCATGTGGATTTCACACTCTAGTCCAAAGTATGCAGCAGCCGTTGCAAGCGCTACACCATGTTGCCCTGCTCCAGTTTCAGCGATAAGCTTTTTCTTGCCTAAGTATTTGGCTAAAAGCGCTTCACCCATGCAGTGGTTGAGCTTATGTGCGCCTGTATGGTTTAGGTCTTCTCTTTTGAGATAAATTCGTGCCCCTCCAACAAATTCGCTCAACCGTTTAGCATAATACACAGGCGTAGGTCTTCCTTGATAGTGTTTACGAATATCACGGAGTTCACGGATAAAATTGTGTGAGTTACCAATCGTTAGATATGCCTCTTCTATCTTTTTAAACTGTTCAATGAGAACAGGGGGCAAAAAAGCTCCACCAAATTGTCCAAAATAGCCTTTGCTATCAGGAAATGCTCTTAAATAAGGTTTTTGCATATAAAACATCCTTTTTGAGTGCTTGAAAAAAGCACTTTTTTTGTATTATATCACACAACCTTTACAGGAGAAAAGAGAATGGAAATTGAAGAACTCATAGAAGATTTAATTGATAAAAATGCCAGTGATTTTGAAATCTCAAAATTAATCAAAGAACATATTAAAAGCTATCTCTCCTCTTTAAATGAGATATTTATCGAAAATCAAGGCAAAGATTTTTTAGTCAAACACACCAAAAAAATTGACCAATTTATCACCATCATTTACAAATACACGCTTCGCAAGCACTTTGGTAACTATATGCCTTTTGCCAATGCCATCCCTATCGTCCTTGTGGGAATGGGAAGTTATGGGAGAGAAGAGTTGTGTGTTTATTCTGACATTGACTTGATGGTCGTCTATAAAGCCGTTCCGGGGTATAACATCGAGCCTATGATTCAAGCGATGCTTTATTTGGCGTGGGACGCGGGGATGAAACTAGGACATCGTACGCACAAGCTCGAAGAATTACGCAATGCGAGTAATCAAGATTTAACTATTAAAACTGCTATGATGGAATCTCGCTTTTTGTGTGGCTCAAAACTTTTATGGATGGAAACAGAGAGAGAACTCATCAAAATTCAAAAATGGAATAAAAAAAATGTTATCACGCAACTCTTAGAAGCCCATGCTGAGCGAAGAGAAAAGCATCCTATGAGTATGGAACCTAATATCAAAGAGAGCGTCGGAGGACTAAGAGATGCCAATACGCTTTTTTGGATTTGCAAGATACTTTTTGGAAGTGCAAGGCTTCGTGATTTAGTACCTGAACTCATCGACGAAGAGGAATTTCGAGAGTTTCGAGTTGCTTTAGAATTTTTGTACCGCGTGCGTTCAGCCCTACACCTCAGCGCTAAAAAGAAACAAGATGTGCTCAATCTTGAGTTTATCCCCGATGTCTCTGAAAAATTGGGCTTTCAAGATAAACATCTTAAAAATGCCCAAATGCAACTCGCCTCTAAAACACTCTCTTGTATGCACACGATTGACATTACATGTAAGATATTTACCAAAAAACTCACCGCTTCTATTTTATGTGATATGTCGAGTATCGACAAGCTTCGCCAAGGGCGCATTGAAAAGGGTCTTTACAAAGTTGATAACCATATCATCGCTTCTTTTAAGAAGAAAAGCCCCTCATTGAGTACGGTGCTAGACCAATTACAACAATTTGATGACCCAAAGATGACATTTGACATTAGCTATGTTAACTATATCATGCATTCAAAACACCCTTTGCATAATTCACAAAAAACCTACAAGCAATTTAAAAACTTACTCCTCAATCCAAACCTCTACGCACTCTTTAGTCTTTTATATGAGGCGAGTCTTTTACAACAACTCATCAAACCTCTCAAACCCATTTTACATCTTGCCCAATTTGATGGTTATCATAAATTTCCCGTTGATACGCACTCTTTGCACTCTTTGTATCACCTCGAAAATATCAAAGACCCTTTTATCAAATCACTTTTTGATGACCTATGCCCTGAGGGAAAAATGCTGATGAAATTGGTTGTTTTTATGCACGACATCGGAAAGGGACGAAAAGGAGACCATAGTGAATTAGGCGCTAAAATATTTAAATCTTATGCCACAAAGCTCAAGTTTTCAGATGAAGCTATCAATACTGCAATAATACTCATCAAATACCATACGCTCATGAGTAACACTGCAAGCAGAGAAGATATCTATAATGAAAAAGTCGTCCTCTCTTTTATCTCAAAACTTCAAAGTCCACACATTCTCAAATTACTCTATATTCTTACCTATGCAGATATGAACGCCGTCAATGACGCTATATATTCAGGTTTTAGTGCAAAATTGTTGCGAGAATTTTATAATTTTTCGATAGAAATGTTTAACAAAGAGGAGCTCATCGATGAAACAACAAGGCGCCTTAGAAGAGAAAATATCCTCAAAAAAAGCCCCGAATTCTTAGCCCTTCCTAAAGCACTCCAAAAAAAGACGCTCTCTATTCAGTCTAACTTCTTCTTTTTAAAACAAAAGTCTTATGAAATCATCCAAATCGTACAAGCGGCTGAGGAAACGCCAGAAAATGACTATCGTTTTAAAATCACCAATGATTCACATCTGGGTATCACCGTGATAAGAGGACTTAGTTTCAACATTGGATACCTTTTGGGCAAACTCTCTTATCTTGATTTAGCCCATATGAATATCTACAAACTCTTTGATGACAAGAAATACTTTCAAATTGATTTTAATGAAAAAGCCCACGAGAGTGATTTGCCTCTTATTGAAGAACTCATCAATAATTCATTTGATATGAGTAAGAAAGTCACGCTTAAAAAGCCCATCATCCTTAAGGGTGAAATTGACATAGATTGCGAGCACTCAAAGTCTTATGCACTGATGCATATCAACACTAAAAACCAAAATGGACTGATGGCATATGTCATGAGTATCTTTGATGAACATGGCATTGACATCGCTATGGCGAAGATTCAGACTATCAAAAACCGCACGAGGAACTTACTCTTAATTGAAAAAACAGCCAATTTATGTAAGAATGACAAAAGTATTTTAGATTACCTTTCTTAAAAGGACACAAAAATGTGCGGAATTGTCGGTTATATCGGAGTCAAAGAAAAACGAAATTTTTTGATTAATGGACTTCGAGAACTTGAATACCGAGGATACGATTCAGCAGGGATTGCTGTTTTAAAAGATGGTGACATCTCCTCGTTTAAAGCCACAGGAAAACTCACACATTTAGATACCAAAACAGCTGATTTTACTTCAAAAGGTTTTGGTGTAGGCATCGGACATACAAGGTGGGCAACGCATGGCAAACCAACCGAAGCCAATGCTCATCCACATTGGGGAGAATTTTCCTATGTTATTCACAATGGCATCGTCGAAAACTATAAAGAAATTAAAGATGAACTTTTGCGTGATGGTGTGACTTTTTTAAGCCAAACAGATACCGAAGTCATCGTGCATCTTTTTGAACGCTACATCAAAGAGGGTGAAACTTCGTTTAGTGCATTTGAAAAGACCATCGCCTCTTTGCATGGTGCTTATGCTATTTTGTTGATTACTAAAAAAGAACCTGATGTTATCTTCTTTGCTAAAAATGCTGTTCCCCTCATCATCGGAAAAAGTACTGAAAATGAGGTCTATTTTAGTTCTTCCGATGCGCCACTTATTGGATTTGCTAAAGAAGTTATCTATCTTGAAGATGGTCAATATGGCTGGGCAAAAGGTGAAAATATCACTCTTTTAAAAGATTTAGTCTCTCAATCACTTCAGTTTAAACTCCTCACACAAGATAAAACCTCTGCTCAAAAAGATGGCTATCGCTACTTTATGGAAAAAGAAATTTATGAGCAATCTGTTGTAGTGGGCGAAACTTTAATGGGACGCATTAAAGAAAATTCAATCGTACTTGATGAATTAAACCAAATCTCTTTTGACGCGATAGATGCGATTAAAATCTGTGCGTGTGGCACGAGTTACCACGCAGCACTAAGTGCAAGTTATATGTTTGAACGCATTGCAAAAGTGCGTTGTAGTGTAGAAATAGCCAGTGAATTTCGCTATAAACAACCTTTATTAGACACCAAAACGCTCTTCATCGTTATCTCACAAAGTGGCGAGACGGCAGATACTTTAGAAGCTTTGAAGATGGCAAAAAACAGTGGCATGACCTCACTTGCTATTTGCAATGTGGACAACTCTTCGATCGTTCGCACTGCTGATTTTACCCTTCTTACAAGAGCAGGCATCGAAAAAGGTGGAGCAAGTAC
>JAQWCT010000255.1 GCA_028705785.1 Sulfurospirillaceae bacterium
GTAATTCCTGTTAACCATTGAACACTGTTATAAGTCCAATCTGTTCCTTGACCATAACCTACTGCTACATCATTATCTTTTGCTGTTGAGTTATAATAACCATAAAACCCAAATCCAGCTATTTTTTTACGAGCCATTAAGCCATAAGTATACGAATCTTTTTCTCCCACAATATCGTAAAATGCACCTAAATACTGTGCACCTACTGTTAAAGGAAAGGTAAAATCATACGCAACATCAATAAACGCTAAATTTGCATCATCTTTATGAGAAGTTACCTGTGCCGTCACTTCTAAACTGTTAATGGACTTATTCAACATATAAATTGTATAAATCTCTTCTTCTAAATCTTGAATGTTTTCTGCTCTGTTTTGCCATTTATTGACAATACCACCTACAAGTGTTGTATTGGGTAAAGATGTGTTTGTAATAGTGATAGCTTGAAACATACCATTTAAAAGTCTTGTACTACTAGATGAAACCAATGGTGTATCGATATATTGTCGACCAACTTTTACAACTGTTTTGTCAAATGTGTAAGATAAATATGCTTCACTCAATAAGGTATGAGAGATAGATACACCACCATCAACTTCTGCAGGATTATTATCTTTGACCCCAAGCGTATGTGAAGTTTGAAATGTCACTCCAGCACTAAAGCCATTAAATTTTCCCGTCGTATAACCAAGTTCTCCACCAATCGCAAAGCCTGTTGTATCTTGTGCTCCATTCCAATCTCTGTAAAAAGATTTCACGTTACCATTCACATTACCTTCTTTGAATGCATCAGCAAGAGAATCTGCTGAAAACAGACATGTCCCACAACCTAAAACCGTCATAGCCACCAAGCTAAGTTTAGCTAACTTCATACTATCCCCTTTTATTAAAATTACAAGAGGATAATAAAGAAAAAGTATAATAAAAGTATAAATATTGATTTTAAAAAAACGAATAAATGAAGTACTAAAAAAAGATACTCTATATAGCTGAATGTCTAAGTTTTATGGTAAACAATACTCCTTCTTCTGTATTTTTAACAGCGATAATGCCATTCATACTGTTTTCAATAATCATCTTTGTCATATACAACCCTATACCGGTCCCTTGTTTGGCATGTTTTGTTGTGAAATAAGGCTCAAAGATTCTATCCATATGCTCTGGCGCTATACCTCCACCGTTATCCTCAATTTTAATCAGTGTAAATTTTTCACCATTTTTAACACTCATTTTGATGTAAGGAGCCTCAATTTGTCTATCAATAAGGACATCTTTAGCATTGGAGAGGATATTTAATAAAGCTTGAGCAAATTCATTGGGATATCCCAAAACTTTAATTTCATCTGCTTCACTAAACGCAAATATAATTGAATGATACTTTAAAGAAGCGTGTAAAATAGCACTCGCGCGTGTACATGCCTCATTGATATTAAAGACTTCTTTTGCCTTTGAAGGCTTGAAAAAGTTTTGAAAATCACTGATAGTATTTGACATATATGCCGTAATCTTATTGCACTCGTTGATTTTTTGCGTCAAAAATACCTCATCAAAATCTTCAAACTTTTGTCGCACTTGAATCAGCATTAAAATCGCATTAATTTCACCAAGAGGCTGTCTCCACTGATGGGCAATATTGCCTATCATATTTCCCATGGCAGCAAGTTTACTTTGTTGAATTAAAAGCTGTTCTTGCTTAGTTCGTTCATCTATTTCTTGTTGTATACGCAGTTCTAGGTTATCGAGCATTTCATTCATAACGGCTTTGAGGAGATTTAATTGCGCTGAATTTCCAAATTCTACGAGCCTTCTATCAAGGTTTCCTTGCTTAAGATCAGCCACAACATTGGTGGCGTCTTCAATGAGCGAACTATCTTTTTCTAAATTGCGCTGTATCGTCTCAATATTGCTATTGATCTGTCTTGCCATGTCTCCTAATTCGTCCTTATTAAGCAGCGGTATATAGATTCTCGTAGCCTCTTCGGTAGAAGGAGATTTTAGGTAATCAAAAAATTGTCTCAACCCCTGTTGTACTTTTTGTATCGAATCAACGATATTTTTAGCGATTAAAAAGCCAAAAAGAAGTGTCAATAAAACAATAATCACAAGCCAAATAGCGATAAAGTACTTTGAGTTCATCGCTTGTTTATTGGCATTTATAAAAGTTTCAGACGAATTGGCTAACTCATTTTTTTGCAAAATTTCCAAAGCATTCATTAACGCATAAAATTGATCTCGTTCAACGGTATTGGCATTGATAAAAGCACCCTCTTCAAAACCATATTCAAGATAAGCTTGATTGGCAGTGATTAACCCCACATAATTAAGCCATTGACTATGAATTTTGGAGTCCAATGTGCTAAAAGATTCTTCCATTTCTATACACATTTTATTGACTTGGGTCACGATACCTTTACGCAAATCTTCATTAGGTGCCATAATCAATGAAAGGGATTGTTCGCGTAACTTGAAAAGAGGTAAAATATAAGTTTGCTGAATTGTTTGAACTCTTTTTGAATCTTCAAAAACTTTATTGACATTTAAAACACCTTTTTCCGTAATATCAAAAGCCAAAAAAGAAAGTGTTACAATCGCGCCAACGCCTAATGAAGCCATTAAAAGAAACTTATAACGCATGGTAAGATATTTAATCATGACTAAACCTTAATGGAAACATAGGATATTCTCGCTCTTTAGGATAAGCTGTTTTACCTCTAATGGACCAATGAAACCGTGTGAGTTTTGCTTTCCAAAGAGGCATAAGAAGAACAGATGATGGCTCATAATACACCTCTTTGTTAACGGCTAAAACGATATTGGGAGAAGGGACAAAAAGCATATAGGCTTGCTCATACGCTCGTTTGACTATTTGTGCAACTACTTTATCAAATTGAGGGCTTTGAAACTCTTCATCAAAAAATGTCTCGATATACCCTTGCATCACATCATCTCTATCAATCGCTGACCATTTATCCGAAATTCGGTATGCGAAAAAAGTTGTCCACGGATGATTACTACACCAATCATCATTTCCCCAAGTTAAAACATCCCACTCTTTTG
>JAQWCT010000054.1 GCA_028705785.1 Sulfurospirillaceae bacterium
TTTGAGATAAAAATCAATAAAAAATAAAAAAAAGTTTACAAAAGTTTACTTTTTTACCCTATCATCTAAAAAAATTTTACTTAAATTGCAATTTTCTTTATATCCTAAAATAGGGCATTTGCTCTAGTTTAGGCGTAATATAATCGTTACACACACTTTTTTATAAGTTTTTTATAAGATTCTATCCTTACAATAGTGTCCAAAGACGCACAAATAGGCGAAGTTTATTTGTGCGAAACTTAAGGCAAAAGTATCACAAGGAGAAGCAATGAAAGTAGAGATCTCAAGAAGGAGATTTCTTCAAGGTAGTGTAGCGATGTCTATTGTTGGTGGAGTGACCCTTAGTTCCTCTTCCATTTTAGCAAATGCCGCAACACCTGCCAAAGGTAAACTTGGCAATGAAGAGAAAAAAGTAGCAACATTATGTGAAATGTGTGTTAATAAATGTGCCGCGATCGCACATGTTAGAAATGGTGTCGTCACCAAACTTGATCCAAATCCACTCTTTCCAAAGTCTAGAAATATGCTTTGCGCTCGTGGAAATGCTGGCGTAGATGCATTATATGATCCAGATCGTATCAAATATCCTCTCATTCGTGATGGTGAAAAAGGCAGTGGAAAGTTTAAGCGAGTCAGTTGGGACGAAGCTTATGCTTACATTGAACAAAAATTGACCAAAATTTTGGATGAAGAACAAGACAATCGCTCGACTGTAGCCTTTTGTGCAGGTGAAGGTATGGCTGAACATACTTTTAAAAGCTTCTTTACAGAGTTTGGTTCATCTCACTTTCTCAATCACGCCAGTCTTTGTCTTGCCACAACTGTTTCAGGTTATTCTTTAACGATTGGTGGATATGGACAAGCTGACCTTGATAATGCAAAATATGTCATCATGGCAGGTGCCAATCGAGCTGAAGCAATCGTAACACCAGATACGATGGATATGTTTAAGCGAACCAGTGGAAGAGGCGCAAAGCTCATCACGGTTGACCCTAGATTTACCAATACGGCAGCTAAAAGTGATAAATGGTTAGCGATAAATGTCGGAACTGACCTTGCCTTCGTTTTAGCTTTGACTTATGTAGCCATTAAAGAAGAAATATACAATAAACCTTTTGTTGAAAACTACTTCAATGGTTTTGAAGCGTATAAAAATCATATTATAAGTAGTGGCTATACTCCTGAATGGGCAGAAAAACTTACAGGCATTAAAGCGGCTGACATTTATGAAGTGGCACGAGAATTTATGGCAAATGCTCCTGCTGCGATTTACTATCAAGGCAGAAGAACCACTTGGTCAAAAAATGATTTTCAACTTCGTCGTGCACAAGCCATTTTTACGGCACTCAGTGGTAGTGTCGATACTAAGGGTGGTATCTGTTTTGGCAAAAGTTTACCACTTGTGGAACATGATGTTCCCTCTCCTATCTATGGTCAGGCAAAAGCGCGAATTGAAAAAAACGAAGCAGCTGTTGTTGGTGGGTCTGGTTCGTGGGTTGCGTTTAGAAACATGGTTCTTGAAAAAAGAAGCCCTTATCCTATCCGAGCACTCTTTAACTACAAACACAATCCAATGCAAAATATGCCCAATGGTAAAAAAACAGAAGAATTTTTAAAAGCCCTAGACTTAGTGGTAACCATCGATACTATGCCAAGTGATACAGTTATGCTCAGTGATGTTATCTTACCAGAGTGTACTTACTTGGAGCGAACTGATCCTGTTGTTTCTTATGGTGGAATTGAGCCATCCATTGCACAGAGAAATAAGGTCATCGATCCGATGTTTGAGAGTAAGCCTGTTATGGAGATTATGAGAGGGCTGAGTGCCAAACTTTCTAAGCCACTTTTTGAAATTACGAAAAAGTATGATGAAGATGTCAAGATGGCCATTGAAGATGGAAGCGAAGAAGAGGTCTATAAAGATTACGATTTGACAAAAGCGTTCGCACACGATCAAGAAGAGCTTAATGCACATGCGGTTGCTAAATATGAGGGTGCTGCCCAAATCCTAAAAGAAAAAGGCGTGTTCTATCCTAATATGAATGAATACTTTAAGAAAACGGGTGTTAATGATTATGAATATTACCCTGAGAGTAAAAAAAGTTATTCTGTGCTTGGTAACAAGTTCAAAACACCATCAGGTAAAATAGAGTGTCATTTGGAAGCATTAGCCAAAAGAGGTATTGATGCGATGCCTATTTGGAAAAGTGAGTATGAGATGGTTATCCCTGCTGGCAAATTTAGATTTATCACAGGTCGTCATGCACAGTTTACACAATCTGGTACAAGTAATAACAAAATGCTTTTAGACTTAGTTCCCACTAACTATGCTTGGATCAATAAAAGAGTTGCAACAAAGCTTGGTATCAAGTTTGGCGATAAGATTGAAGTTTCAAGTAAAGTAGGTAAAACAACGATTAAAGCGTATCCAACAGAGAAAATTGGACTAGATACACTTTTCTTTGTTCATGGATTTGGTGTTTACTCAAAAGCACTCACCCTAGCGCATGGCAATGGCGGTAACGATGCTTCTATCATCGAAGATGGTATAGAGCCGATGCATGGCGCTACTTGTCTTCATGACACGCTTGTAGATATTAGAAAGGTTTGATTATGGCACGATATGGAATGGCATTAAATTATAAAAATTGTATCAATTGTAGAGCATGTGAAACCGCATGTAAAGAAGAAAATGGTGTCTTGCTCGGAAAAGATAACTACCGCATTTGGGTAGGCGTTAAAGAAGCAGAGGGTTTGTTTCCTAACATTTCGATAGCATCTCAGACTTATCATCCAAGTCAGTGTCAGCACTGCTCAAATGCGCCTTGTCAGCTTGTGTGTCCTACCAATGCAACTTACTACAGCAAAGACGGTATCGTTAAGGTAGACCCTGTTAAATGTATCTTGTGTACCTATTGTATCAATGCATGTCCATACGATGCACGATATGTGGATCAAAGAACAATCACGGTTGATAAGTGTACTTTCTGTTCAGATACAAGATTGGCAAATGGTGAGACAACAACGGCGTGTCAAGCAACATGTCCCACCAAAGTAAGAGTTTTTGGTGATTTAGATGATCCTACAAGTGAGATTTCTCAATTGTTAGCAAAAAAAGAGTACAGAAGAGTCAAAGAGCACTTAGGTACTGAGCCAAAACTATTTTATATATTGTAGGAGCATAGGATGAACACGATTTCACTCAAAAAATTATTTTATTTTGAAAAAACGCCTTTAAATCTTTTAATGGCATTTATTACCGTAGCACTTCTTGGCGCATTTGCAGCTGGCGCAGTGCTTTACATCTTACATGGACACCATGCTTACAATGTTACAAGGCAACATCCTTGGGGATTACTCATCTCTATGTATGTCTTTTTTGTTGTCTCTAGTACGGGTCTTTGTATCATCTCTTCTATTGGGCATGTTTTTGGGATTCCCGAATTTCAGCAGATAGGAAAAAGAGCCATTGCGGGAGCAATTATCACGATTTCATCAGGTTTTGCGGTTATCGCGCTTGAGATTGGTCACCCTGTGACTATGTTGATTTACAATGTCCTCACTCCTGGGCTTACCTCTGCTATTTGGTGGATGGGAACGCTTTATGGTATGTATTTGGCGTTTATTTGTTTAGAGTTTTTCTTCTTAGCGATTAAAGAAAACCATACGCTATCAAAGTTTTTCGGTATTGGTGGACTTTTAGTGGGTCTTGCTGCGCACAGTAACCTTGGTGCTGTATTTGGATTTTTGGTTTCTCGCCCCTCAGCCAATGGTGTTTTCTATCCTGTCTACTTCATACTCTCAGCGATGATCACAGGATGTTATCTTATCTTTTTAATGTATGGCTTTAGATACAAAATGAACTTTCCTGCAAAAGTAGAAGTCATGCTTGTTAAGCTTTCAAAAATACTAGGTATGTTACTCGCTGTTTTGATTTTCTTTGAAGCATGGAAAATTTTAACCGCAGTTTATGGCGATTTACCAGAGAGAGGTGCGACTATCATGCATAGCATCAAGCATCCTAATTTCTGGTTTGGTGAGTTGATCTTGGGTATGTTGATCCCTTTTACCATTATCTTGGTAAGCAATGCTAAGGCGATAAAAGCTACGGTTTATGCTTCTATCACTGGTATGGTGGGTATCTTCTTTATGCGTTATGACCTTGTGCATGACACACTTTTATATCCGATGAGAACTTTGAAAATCAGCGAGTATGAATTAGCGCCAACATTTTTGGAGTATTTCCCTTCGTTTGCAGAGTTCGCAATAGGTTTTGGCGGTATTGGTATATCGTTATTTCTCTATTATGTTGCCGATAAAGTCTTTAATTTAGACGAATCACATAGTCACTAAAACAATTATTTAAAGGATTAAGAAGTGAAAAAAGTAATGAAACTGTTTTTTGCAGTACTTTTAGGATTGGGAATTCTCAGTACAACTGTGTTTGCTGATGTCGATAAAGGGCAAAAGATTTTTAGTAATGAAATGAAAAAAATCTGTGGTTTTAGTGGTAATGTAATGGCGAGAAAACATAAGCAAGATGAATGGAAAAATATCTTTGAATCAGGCAAATTGAATGAAGAGCTTATGAAAGAGTGCCCAGGCATTAAACCTCTTAAAAATGCAGATTTACTTCACTTCTATGATTTTTTATATAACTATGCATTAGATAGTGGGAATAGTGCTAAATGCTAAACCAGTTGTGCAAAGAGAACTTGTGTCTCTTTGCATTTTTTGTATAATGACACCCAAAAAGGATAGAAAATGAAAAGAGTTTTAGCAAGTTTACTCTTGATGTGTTCTATAGTATTTGCAGCAGAGCACCCTAAAAAACAGAGTGCTGCAGATTGTGTAGAGAGTTTGCAAAATGAAGTTATTGGTATTATTTATTCTAATTCGATAAAAAAAGATACTTCCGTAGAAGCGTTGACAGAAAAAATTAATAAAACATTTGAGAAAGATTGTGATATTAATGCGACAGATGAAAAAACGCAAAAAAAAGCACAATTGCTTAGAGAAGAAGAGAAGAATGCTACAAGTGAGTACATCCTTATCCTAGACACTACAAAAGGTGGAGAGGCGTGTATTGAAACGCTACAAAATGAAATTGCTAAGATTGTACATTCTGATTCTGATAAAAAAGGTAAGGAAAAAGCAGTCAAATTAATTATCAAAGGTGATAGTACCAATTGTACAACAGAGCCTGAAAAAAAATAAATTCTCTTTCATGACGAAAAAACTGAAAATCTATTAGTTAGATTTTCAGTTTTCCCACAAAAATATTCCAATAAATGTAACAATATTGCTAAAAAGTTTACTTTTATACAAAAATATTGATAAAATTTTACCTATATTAAAAAATATTTACAAAAATAAGTAATTTTTTTATCTGCGAGTATATCGGACTTTTATCTCAATTTTAATTCATAAAACTTATAATCGAAATAAACTTTAATAATCGCATAAAGAAACTATCTCTATAATTTTGTTTAGAAATGGTTATTTCTAGGGCTCATTGGAGCCTTAAGCTAAAATTTGTGGAGAAAAGATATGAAAGTAGAGATCTCACGAAGGAGATTTCTTCAAGGGAGTGTAGCACTCAGTGTGGCCGGAGGGTCAGCACTGGGAACTACAAATATTTTGGCAGATTCGAAAGAAAAACCAAAGAACACTCTCGTGAAGAAAGTCCCAACGATTTGTGAAATGTGTGTTAATAAGTGTGCAGCTATTGCAACAGTAAAAAATGGTATCGTCACTAAACTTGACCCAAACCCATACTTCCCAAAATCAAGAAATATGCTTTGTGCTAGAGGTGCTGCTGGCGTTCACGCTCTTTATGACCCAGATCGTCTTAAATACCCTTTAATTCGAACAGGGCAAAGAGGCGATGGACAGTATAAAAGAGCCACTTGGGATGAAGCATTTGAGTACATCAAAGAGAAAATGGTCAAAATACTAGATGAAGAAAAAGATAATCGTTCCTGTATTGGTTATTGTGCAGGGGAAGGTTTGGCTGAGCATACCTATAAAACATTTATGGCAGATAAGTTCGGCTCTTCTAACTTTTTAAACCACTCAACTATTTGTCTCCAAACAGCTGTTTCTGGTTACACGCTGACCATCGGTGGATATGGACAAGCTGATCTTGAAAATGCAAAATATGTCATTATGGCAGGAGCTAATAGAGCTGAAGCAATTTTAACACCCGATACAATGGACCTTTTTAAAAGGACCAGAGGTAGAGGTGCAAAACTGGTTGTCGTTGACCCTAGGTTTACTAATACGGCGATGCATGCGGATACTTTTGTAGGTATTAAACCAGGAACTGACTTGGCTTTTGTGCTAGCACTCACTTATGTGGCTATTGTTGATCAAGTGTATAATCGTAACTATGTTGCTAAAAACTTTGTTGATTTTGATAAGTATAAAAAACATATTTTAGACAGTGAATATACGCCAGAGTGGGCTGAAAAAATCACGGGTGTGTCAGCTGATGTTATTTGTAAAATTGCACATGATTTTATGGCAGCTGCACCTCAAGCAATTTACTATCAAGGTCGTCGTTCAACTTGGGCAAAAAATGACTTTCAACTTCGCCGTGCAATGGCTTTATTTACAGCTCTTGGTGGTGGAATCGATGTGAAAGGTGGAATCGTTTTTGGTCACAAACTAGCCCTTGGCGAACATACAACAACAGCACCTATGTACGCCAATGCTAAACCGAGAATTGAAAAAAATGCAGCTGCCATTATTGGTGCTACTGGTTCATGGGTAGCGTGGAGAAATATGGTAGCAGAAGGTAAAACACCTTATCCAATCCGTGGTATGTTTGTCTATAAACAAAATCCTATGCTCTCAGTTCCAGATACTGCTAGAACTAAAAAAATGTTTGAAAAGATGGATTTAGTCGTTGTTATTGACACAATGCCAAGTGATACAGCGATGTTAGCAGATGTTATTTTGCCAGAGTGTACTTATCTTGAGAGAGAAGATCCGGTTCAAGCATATGCCAGTATTGAACCAGCGATTATTATTCGTGAAAAAGTTATTGAGCCTATGTATGAGAGCAAACCTGTTAATGATATTATGCGTGGACTGGCTGAAAAACTTTCTAAGCCTTTGTGGGAAATTACCAAAAAGCACGATGAAGATGTACAAAGTGAGCTTGAAACAACGCCTGAAGATGAGTTTTATGAAGAAAATGGTTTTAATTTGGCTGAACCATTTATGCATCCTCAAGAAGAGACTAATAAACATATGGTAGTGAGTAAACATGGAGAAGAAGCATGGAATATTCTTCGTGAAAAAGGTGTTTATTATCCCAATATGTTGACCTATTTTAAAAAAATCAATAACAATACCTACGAGTGCTATCCTAAAGATAAAAAGTATTACTCAGTTTTAAAACTTGAAGAAGCCTTTGACGCGACTGCATTCTTACATGATACTTGTGTGAATCCTGCTGATATTGCTGACTTGAAGCGGTCATTTAACACACCCAATAAAAAAGTAGAGTGTTACTTGGGAAGTATGGAAGCCAAAGGTATTGATGCTATGCCAAAATGGAGAGAGGAAGATCATGTGAAAGTTCCTGCTGGCAAGTTCAAATTTATCAGTGGTCGTCATGCTCAGTTTACCCAAAATGCTACGCAAAACAACATTATGCTTTTAGAGTTGATGCGTGAAAACTATGCATGGATTAATGATAAAGAAGCTGAAAAGCTTGGTATTAAATTTGGTGATTTAATAGAAATTACGAGTAGTGTAGGAAAGATAAGAATTAAAGCGTATCCAACGGCTAAAATCGTTACAGAGACACTGTTCTTTATTCATGGTTTTGGTGCAAAATCAGAAGCATTAACCTTTGCACATAGAAATGGTGCAAGTGACAATGAAATTATTGAAGGTACGATAGAGCCTGTTTTTGGCTGTTCCGTGATGCATGACACACTCGTATCTGTAAGGAAGGTGTAAAATGAATTATGCAATGGCACTTGATTACCAAAATTGTATCAATTGTAAGGCATGTGAAGTCGCATGTAAAGAAGAAAATGGTGTTCAGCTAGGTGCTGATAAACAGCGCATTTGGATTGGTGTCGTGGAGGGAACCATTTTTGGTAAACCTTTTGCAAATCTTTATCCATCCCAGTGTAACCACTGTCTTGATGCTCCTTGTGTGAGTGTATGTCCTACCAATGCCAGTCATTTTGCGGATGGTGGTATTGTGAAAGTGGACGCGCATAAATGTATCCTTTGTAAGGGTTGCATGGAAGCTTGTCCTTATGACGCAAGATTTGTAGATGACACGATGGTTGCTGTTGATAAATGTACTTTTTGTGACCATCGCATTGGTGAAGAAGGAACAACAGCATGTCAAGCTACTTGTCCTACAAAAGTTAGAATGTTTGGTGATTTAGATGATGAAAATAGTGATCTCGTTAAATTACTCAAAACAAAACGCTTCTTTTTTCAAAAAGAGTATACCAATACACTTCCCAAACTCTTTTATATTTTACCAGATGATGAGGCATACGCTAAGCAAAGTGTTTCTCACAACACGATTATCCATACATGGGCAGACATTAAGCCTCTTTATGATGAAGCAAGAACAAGAAGGAGTAAAGAATGGAGAAAATAACTTTTGCAGGTCTTGAAATTAATAAGATCTCTATTAAAGCATTATTGTTTAATAAAACAATCATTTTTGGGTACCTTCTTTTAGCATTGGCAGTTTTTGGAATTTATGAAGTATTTGTAGAGAGATATTTTAGTGTTGCGGCTACGGCACATGCTTCAGGATTAAATCCGCTCGCCCCTGGTCTCAAAGAAGCGATGAAGCTAGCTGTTTTTGGAGATGTTGGTGAAGTCAACAGGCATATCCCATGGACACTGTTTATCGTCAATTACATGTACATGATTTATACGGGTAGTGGTATTATCTTTTTGGTAGCTTTGGCGGAGCTTATGAACTTTCATCTTGTCGCAAGAGCGGCGGCTGGATTTATGATAGCAGGTATTGCTATGGTGTTTGCGGGACTCTTTACAATTGCAACAGATCTTAATATGCTCAACATGCTTTGGATGTTTATTACACCTAATATGAATGCAGGTATGTGGCTCATGTTGCCTCTTTATTGTATCTATATTCCATTTGTACTTTTTGAGGTTTATCTTATTTTGACCAATAAAAGAGAATGGGCGAAACGCCTTGCGTTGCCTATCTTAGTTTTAAGCCTTGGCGTTGACTTAGTGGAGTATTACATCCAAGCAAAACTCTTTTCAATGAATACGGCAAGACATTTGTGGACAGAGTTTCCTGCATTGATGTTCTATTTTATTATTTCAGCATTCGTCTCCTCTTTGGGAATTATGGGTATCAATAGTTTTTTAGTTCACAGAAAAAAACCAGAGTATGATGCATTAATGGACTTGATACGAAGAGCCATGCTGTTCTTTGTCTCTGTTTTAGGGTTATATGAGATATTTGGCTACATGGCAGTCGATAAAGACTGGGCATTTCTCATTTTGTTTGGTCCATTTAGATATATCTATTTTGCGGGTTATATCTTTTTAACGCTTGCATTGCCATTTTTATTTATTGTAAAGCCGGGTAATCCAATATTTACAGTCTTTGCTTCTGTATGTGTCGTGATTGGTGGTTTTGTGGGTAGATATCTTTTTGTCTACGGAGGTAATGCTAATCCTATGTCAAACAGATTTGGCGTAGGATATGAAAAATATGATTTTTATGCACTTTCACAATCTTTTAATTATGTTCCTCCCCATTTAGGTGAAATTTTAATTGTGGCAGGTTCGGTAGGTGTTTGTATTGTCGTGTATAAATTATTCGATGGTCTTTTTTCTATAGGAGACTTACGCGATCATCATTAAGTGTATTTTTAAGTAAAGAAGAGGAGTAAAAGTATAATTTTTTTTACTCCTCTCTTTTTTTATCTATTTTTTAATACTTTTTAAGTGGTAAGGTAAGATAATTATAATGTTTTATTTAGTTTTTTATTATATAATTATTTCGTCGGTGTCACAATTGTGATTAGCAAGATTAATGATGATTTTCTCTATCGTGATTTAAGAGAGCGTCATTTTAAATCAATTATTTTAGGAGATTAAAATGAAGTTAAGAATCTTAGGTGCAAGTATAGTGGTAGCCAGTCTACTTCTTAGTGGCTGCGCAAGTTCTGGTGAAACTGGAGTAGCAACTACGCCAGTGGCAAAAGTGTTAAGTGAGCCAACGCCACATGTCAAAGGCTTGATGGAAAAATTCCAACTTCAAACAGTAGACTATGTTTATGTAAAGCAAGCTATTGGAAATGCGACAAGAGGTGGAGCAAAAGCTTTATTAATCGATGCTAGACCAAATCCAAAATACCTTGGCGGAACAATTCCTTCAAGTTTAAATATTCCTGATACACAAATCGATAAGTTTATTGGTCAATTAGATAAAACACCTAAAGATAAAGAAATTATCGTTTATTGTGGTGGCTGGGATTGTGAAAAAAGCCCAATCGTTGCAGGACACCTTAAAGGCAAAGGCTTTACCAATGTAAAACTTTACCAAGCAGGTGAACCAGAATGGGCAACAAAAAATTATTTAGAAGTAGGCGTACCCGTTGTTGAGAGTGCATTTAAGAAAAATAGTGCATTACTTATCGATGCAAGACCCTATGCTAAAACACTAGCAGAATCTATTCCTGGTGCTATGTACATGAATGATGAAGAACTACCTGCGTTAATGGGTCGATTTCCAACAGATAAAAATACACCAATTATTACTTTTTGTGCAGGATATGAGTGCCATAAATCTCATGTTGTAGCCAATAAATTACTTGAACTAGGTTATAAAAAAGTAAGCGTATTTGCCGGTGGATTGCCAGCATGGAAAGAAGCCAAACTTCAAACAACAGCAGGTGCTAAACCAGCCGCTCCAGTAGCAGCCGCACCTAAAAAAGATGTGTTTGTAGATGGTGTAAAAACAGGATCAGATGAAGGAACTGTTGATGGTGAATGGTACAAAGCACTCATCGTTGCTGATAAAGTACCTGCAAATATCGCCATTATTGATGTGAGAAGTCCAGCAGAATATGCTAATGGTCATATCAAAGGTGCTATCAATATAGAAGCAGGAAAGCTCAGTGCTGCTGAATTTGCTGCAAAACTTCCTAAGGGCAAAGTTGTCATCATCAATTGTGCCACAGGTGGCCGTGCTATGGAAGCGCACATGAAACTTAGTGGTGCAAAGATAGATGTTTCAAAAATTATGTACTTCGATGCCAATATCAAATGTGATGCTGCAAGTAAATGTGAAATTAAAGTGAATGAGCCTTTGGGTTAGTCTTTAAAGGCTTACATGTAAAGATTTATGCGTTAGTTGGGTGAGAAGAGATTCTCACCCAAATTCTTACTACTCTTCTTTTGAACCAAAAATTCCCAATATTTGAAGTAATGATACAAAAAGATTTAAAAAGTCTAAATAAAGTGCAATAGCACCTTCGATAGGTGTTTCATAAGCACCTTTAATAATGTTTTGTGTATCGTAAAGAATAAATGCACTAAACAAAATAGAACTCACACTCGCTATAACTAATTGAAGTATTGGGCTATGAAAAAAGATATTAATCAAGCCAGCAACGACTACAACGATTAAAGTGATAAAAAGCATTTTTCCCATACTGGAAAAATCTCTTTTGGTATTCATGGCAAATACTGAAAGCCCACCAAAGGCAACAGTCGTAAGGATAAAGGCATTAGCTACGATACTCGCTCCTCCTTTGATGCCAAGGATATTAGATAAAAGTGGCGCAAGGGTAAGACCACTTAAAAAAGTAAAGCCAAATAGTAAAAGCATATTAAGCCCAGCTTTTCGTTTTGCCGCATATAAACCAAATAAAAAGACAAACTCTAAAATGACAAGGCCCCAGTACCAAGAGGCAATGGTGCTAGCCATACCAATTCCTACATAAGCTCCTGCACTTGCTGCAAGCAAGGATGCTGCAAACAACTGATATGTTTGCTTAATGAAAACGCCTAATGAACTCTCACTAGGTCTTGCCTGTTCATATGTCTCTTCACTGGTTTGTTGTATGTAATTTCTGTCATACAGTCCCATGGTATTCTCCTTTTTTAATCAACAATTAAAGTATGAAAAATGTTATTTTCATGTTGTCTATTATATGAAAAGATAGTAAATGAAAACTTAATCATATTTTGAGGGGCTATATTGCCTCTATTGTTTCGAAAAGTTACTTTTATAATTATTATTATTTTTTTCTTGATTTAAGACATGTGCTTAGAACATATTATTTGCTACGATACGACATTTTATAAATGCTATTTATATAAATTATGAATGCAGACAATAAAAAGTTCTTACATGTAAAGGAGTTAATGTGGAAGTTGAAATCTCTCGTAGGCGATTTTTGCAAGGAAGTGTAGCTTTAAGCGTTGTAGCTTCGAGTGCGACCATGAGTCTTGCCGTTGTAAATCAGGATACTCCTAAAATTATAGGTGGTTATGGCATTACCAAAACAGGTAAAGAAGGAATTGAGATTCCAACTTTGTGTGAAATGTGCGTTAATAGATGTGCCCTCTTGGCGCGTGTTGAAAATGGAATTGTTACCAAATTAGACCCAAATCCCTGCTTTCTAAAATCAAAAAACATGCT
>JAQWCT010000256.1 GCA_028705785.1 Sulfurospirillaceae bacterium
TACTGAACCCTTTTTTAGACAACTTATCTTTCGAGATTTCTATGCCTATCTCCTTTATCATTTTCCAACCCTTGCATGGAAAAATTATAAGTATGAACCCCCAACGCTTTTTAATGAAATGTATTTTGAAGCGTTTTGTGATGCAAAAACGGGCTATCCATTGATTGACGCTGCCATTATGGAACTTAAAACGACAGGCAATATGCACAACCGCGCACGAATGGTGGTGGGTTCGTTTTTTACTAAACATCTCTTACTTCGATGGCAAGAGGGTGAGGCTTTTTTTGCTCAGTACCTTTTAGATTATGATGTCGCTTCAAATGTTCTCTCTTGGCAATGGTGCGCAGGAACAGGCATTGACCCACAGCCTTATTTTAGGATTTTCAATCCCTATACACAATCTAAAAAATTTGATAAAGAGGCTGTTTATATTAAAAAGTGGCTTCCCATTTTAAAAGATATACCTGCCAAAAATCTCCATGATGAAAGCTTTTTACTCAAAACCAATATCAAGGGCTATCCTAAACCTATCGTAAGACATGAAGAAGCACGAAAAAGATTTTTAACTTTATTTAAATAGCCAAAAAAACGATACCAATCGTTATGGAATAAGAATACAATATTAAAAAATTAAGGAGTACACCATGTTAAAAGAGTTATTACATGTAGGAATAGGAAGCGTAATGGTTGTCAAAGAAAAAATAGAAGAAGAGCTTAAAGTTCTTCAAGAAAAAGGAAAAATCAACACGGCTGATGCCAAAAGTTTTTTAGAATCAGTGAGCAAAAAAGGTGCGGAAGAAGATGAACGCCTCAAAGCTAAAATCAAAGATATGCTCAAAGAAGCCATTGAAGAACTTGGTGTTGCCACTAAAAAAGATATAGAGGATTTACGATCAAAACTTTCCTAAATCTTTGGCGGTATTTTTCACCCAAAAGAGTCTATCTCGTTTTTTATTTTTTGCTTACTATTTATTTGATTTTAAAGAAAAAAGAACGATTACTCTTTTTAAGACCGCTATCTCCTGATGCGTTAAAAGAGAGCATCATTACCCTTGGAGCTAGTTTTATCAAGCTTGCCCAAGTGCTTGCTACAAGGGCTGATTTTTTTACACCGCCTTACCTTGAACAACTCAAATCACTTCATGATGACTTACCACCGATGAATCAAAAAGACTTTGAAGTTGTTTACAAGAATGCTTTTGAAACCCTCATCTTTGAGCATTTTGACAATGAGCCCATAGCTTCAGCATCTATTGGACAAGTACATATTGGCTACATTGCTGGTCAAAAAGTTGCCGTAAAACTGAGGAGACTGGGCATCAAGGAGCGCGTTAAAGCAGATATCTCCATCATCTCTTTTTTTAATAGACTCTTTAGACCTCTTTTTTCACACTATACTAAAAACTCTATTGAGGCAGTCATCACCGAGTTTGCAAAGATGATTTTAGAAGAAGTGAGTATGAATAGAGAACTGCAAAATCTTCAAAAATTTTCTGCAATGTACGCAAAAAGTGGGATTCGTTTTCCGGTGCCTTTGGTGGATTATTGTAGTGATGATGCTTTGGTGATGAGTTTTGAAGAGGGATTTAGATTTGATGATAAAGAGCGATTGCTGAGCGAAAATATTGATTTTAGAGAGATTATCGGAAAACTCATCTCATTTTACACGGAACAAATGTTACTCAAAGGCTATTTTCACGCAGATCCTCATCCAGGTAATCTACTTATAAACCCACAAGGTGAGCTTATCCTTCTCGACTTTGGCATGGTTAAAACTATTCCTAATGACACGAGAATAGCCATTATTGAGCTTATCAAAGCCGCCAATGAGCGAGATTGTGAGCTTTACATCAGTGCGAGTAAACGACTAGGAACCATTGCTTATGAAGCACCTAAAGCAGAGTTGGCACTATTAAGTGAGCGGATGTTTGACATCTTTGGCAATGAAAATTTAAGCTCAGAAAATATGCAAAAACTCGCTTTTGAGGTTTTAAATTCGACCAAAGACCTACCTTTTAAACTCCCTCAAGAGGCGATTTATATCCTAAGGGTGAGTGCCATCATCGAAGGACTTGGTACAACTTACATCGAAAATTTTAATGGCATTAAAGATATCCTACCTATTTTACAAGAGAATATCCCCAAAGCCCTTGGTGCGCAAGAGGGACTGCTAGAAATGCTGATAAAAGAGTTTAAATCCATCCCTTTGACCATTCGCGATATCAAATCTTCTCTCAAACAAATTAGCGATGGAGAGCTCAAAGTTGAACTCTCTTTAAACCAATTAGAATGGCTCACAAAAGAAGTCAAGGACTACTTTAAACCCATTCTTTTGTCCTTTACCTTGTTGCTCGGTGGTATTTTTTGTTTGCTTTACGACCCAAATTTTAAAGAATTGGCACTTGTGCTATTTTCGTTGGGTGTGGCAAGGCTTATTTTCAAGTAATGAAAGGCATTAAAAATGAAAACACTACTTATCGTTTGTATCTTTGCATTCACACTTTTAGGAGGAGATAAAATGTCTATTTACGATTTTGAAGTGACTACTATAGAGGGTCAAAAAACAACGCTTAGCGCATATAAAGGCAAAGTAATGCTCATCGTCAATGTGGCGAGTAAATGCGGTTTTACCTACCAATATGAGGGTTTAGAAGCGTTGTATAAAAAATATCAAGATAAAGGTCTTGTCATTTTAGGTTTCCCTTGCAACCAATTTTCTGACCAAGAACCAGGAACCAATGAACAAATCAAAAGTTTTTGTAGCCTGACTTATGGCGTGAGTTTCCCCATGTTTGCAAAAATCGATGTCAATGGCGAAAATACTCACCCACTTTATGCTTATCTTAAAAAAGAGCAAACGGGAATTTTGGGAAGTGAGGGTATCAAATGGAATTTTACGAAGTTCTTAGTTGATAAAAATGGCGTAGTCGTTGATCGTTTTGCCTCTGCTACAAAGCCTGAAGATATTGAAAAAGACATTCTAGGACTACTTCAATGAACCTATCATTAATGCGTAAAGAGTACAGTGAAA
>JAQWCT010000055.1 GCA_028705785.1 Sulfurospirillaceae bacterium
ATGTCACCAAGCATTATGCCATGGGTCGAGGTACATGGGAAATGGCTAAAGTGATGAGTGATTCTAAAACAGCCTTTTTTGGGGATGATGGCTCACAAGTTGGGCTTTACATGTATGTGGGCGATAATGAAAAAAATCTCGATAGTGGAACACTCTATGCGGCTATCTGGAAGCAAATGAATGAAGATGGTGCAAAAGATGGCGGACAAGCAGCCTTAAGTTGGATAAAACTAGGACATGCGAACTCTAAAGAAGTGGCAGAATGGAAAGATAAACTTAGCTTTAATGACATCTTTGAAGCCTATGCTCCAGCAGAATTTGACCCTAAAAAACATGAAGGTTTTAAAGCAGTAAAAGCAGGTCATTCGGAGATAGAATACCTTAAACTCAAACCCAATATGGAACGCGCTGCAGCCTTTTTGGAAAGCCGTCGTTACGCCGCATATCTTGGTGCTACGACTGAGTTTAACAAAATGGAAGGCGTAGCGTTTAACAAAGAAGATAAAAAACTCTATATCGCTATGTCATACATCGAAAAAGGCATGGCAAAAGATGCAAGCTTTGAAAAAGATCATATCAAAGTAGCTAAAAATCGTTGTGGTGGTACCTACGAAGTCGCAATGCATAGCCATGTAAAAGACACAAACGGCGAAATCATTAAGAGTGAATTTGTGCCTGTTAGAATGCATGTTCCTGCCCCACTTTTAGGTGAAGAAATCGCCACAGATGCCCTTGGAAATACCTGTGCTGTCGATAAAATCGCCAATACAGACAATGTCTTTTATTCTTCTCGTGCTCGCACACTCTTTATCGGTGAAGATAGCGGAACCCATGTCAATAACTTTGTTTGGGCGTATAATATCGACACCAAAAAGCTCTCTCGTATTCTTTCCACCCCAGCAGGTGCTGAGTCAACAGGACTTCAAGTCGTTGAAAATATGAACGGTCATGCCTACATTATGAGTAACGCTCAACACCAAGGTGATTTTATCAAAACAATGGATAAAGAACTTCAAAGCAAAGTCGCTCCAAAAATCGATAAATTCCAAGCGCCAATAGGTTACATTTATGGCATACCAGGGCTTTAATCGCCTCATCTTTGCCCTCTGCCTTAGCCCTATTGTGGGCTTTGGCGGCTCTCTTATGGGTGAATTTGTCAGTCGAACCACCTTTGCAAACCCCTATGCCAACATCCCTGCGCAGTGTTACATCGAAACCAGTGGTGGAACGCAAAACGCCTGTATGTTTTGCCACACCAACGCCCCTGCTCGCTCCCGACTTGGTAACAACAACCCCCAAGCAGGACTTTCAAGTGTCACAGGCAACCTTCAAACCGTCTATACTTTCACCCCTGCCACACAGCAAACCATCTCACCCAACATCAATCCATGGGAAAATACACTCTTCCCCGAAAAACTGGAAATTGCGTATCAAAAAAGCCCCAATCATTTTGATGAAAAAGCGATGCCTCACTTTCTTACAGAAGATAACTGGGCAGAAGCCTATGGAAAACGCAAAGGAAAAATGGGCTGGGAAAATGGACAAGATGATTCACCTTGGAGACTTTTCCCTGATCTTAGCCCCTCTGATTTGCCTGCTAAAGAGGATGGTTTTGTGCGAACCAACACACCAAAGCGCGCCATTTTTTCAAATATGACAGGTTGGCGTGCCATCAACTTTATGCCTTATGGTATTTTTACGCCCATGAGTGGAAGTGTCTCAGGCATTTATATTCGCTTGCCACATGCCTTTATGCAAGATGACAAAGGGCAGTGGAGCGAAACAGTTTATCTACAAAATCTCGATTTATTGGAAAAAGCCATTACCGATAGATTAGAGCCAAACGAGCCAAAAACATACTATGGCAATGCCAAAAACATCGAAGTACTTCGTGGGCTTTACCCCCTCTACACCGAGTTTGCACACCCTTTGCATTATGTCGATTTGGATGCCAAAGGTACGAGAGCTCAAAGAGTTAAAGAGATTCGCTATATGGTCAAAACCAAACTATTTTTTCCAGGCGAAGCAGCGGAGAAAGAAGAAAACGCACCACTGTACTTAAATGAAAAGCAAGGCTGGGTCAACAATGGCGCAGGTTGGATTTTAGCTGGGTTTATCGAAGATGCTAAAGGACATTTACGCCCACAAAGAGGTGAAGAGCTGATGCAGTGTGTGGGATGTCATAGTGATAATTATGGTTTTGAACCCTCCTCTTTTACTTCTGGGAGTGGCAATACGATTGATTCGACATGGGCATTTCCGCGCAAATTTCCTCAAAAGACAGGCTGGGCTGAGATGGATTATCTCGCTTATGCGATGAAAGATGGCAAAGCACATTCACACCGAGGCGACCCTTTAAACCGCAATGCGAACCAAGGTGAATTTGGCTACTTTCTCAAGCATGTTGTCGGAGCAAATTTATATGGGGTTATGCCTCAAAGCATGGCAACATTTTTAAGTGAACAAATTACCAAACGCCATGGGTATAGTGAGGATTGGCAAGCTTTAGATACCACAAAAACAGATACTTTATTTGCACAACAACGCTTACATGTAAAGCTTATGGGAGAATTTGTCGCAAAAAAAGCTTACTTGAATGATGAGGGTTTTATCCATCCACGACTTTTATACCCCAGTGAAAAAGAAGCGTTAAATGCTGCCATAGCTTACCGTAAAGTCGTTGCAACACAGCGCTTTACACTCGGTAAAGATGTCTTTGCTCAAACACCTTTTACCTTTCGTTATTTTAGAGAGGAAAAAGATACCTATACCCATCTTGATGGAACGCCTTATAAAATCGGCGAAATCATCACAGACAGACCCATAGAACACGAAGCAACACTCACCCAAGGTGTGGGCATAGTTAAAACACTCATTGATGAAAAAGATGCCCTTTATGATGGCGAATACCTGCCACTTTTAAAGTATCCTTTGGTTTTTGAGAGGAAGGAAAAATAGTCTTGTTTCTGTAATTTAGAAGCGTTATAATGAATGAGCATCCCATTTTAAAAGGAGAATACATGGCAAAGAAAATTTTGTTTATCGTTGGAGATTTCGTTGAGGACTATGAAATCATGGTACCTTTTCAAGCTTTAGCAGCTGTTGGACATAGTGTTACTGCTATTTGCCCTAACAAAAAAGCGGGCGAGTTTATCCGCACAGCCGTGCATGATTTTGAGGGAGACCAAACTTACAGCGAAAAACCAGGTCACAATTTTACACTCAATGGCACATTTGATGCGATTAAAGCCGAAGATTTTGATGCACTGGTCATTCCAGGAGGAAGAGCGCCTGAATACCTAAGACTCAATGAAAAAGTACTCGAAATGGTACGCCATTTTGCCAAAGCAAACAAACCCATCGCGGCGATTTGCCATGGCGCACAACTCTTGGCGGCGGCTGATGTCCTACAAGGTAAAAGTTGCTCCGCTTACCCTGCATGTGCCCCTGAAGTCACCAAGGCTGGAGGAACTTACAAATCCATCGAAGTCACCGAAGCTGCCGTTGATGGCAACCTTGTCACCGCACCTGCTTGGCCTGCACATCCTGAGTGGATTGCCAAATTTTTAGTCGTTTTGGGCACTAAAATCACCCATTAAACGCCTTACATGTAAAGGTGCAAAACATCTTTACATGTAAACCTTTTCTAACTCTTTCGCCACTTTTGCGTAGCAAATACCAGATAATGTGAAACAAAATTAAACAGCAAAGTGACCCCCACTGATGTTGCAACTATCAAAGATGACATGGCAGCAGCAGAGCTAATATCGCCTGCATCATCCATGTTTAGGACTGCTACCGAAGCGAGTGTCGTTTGCGGTGCGTATAAAAAAACCACTGCTGAGACTGTTGTCATCGCATTGACAAAAAAGTATCGTCCTATCTCTAGAATCGAGGGAATGGCGATAGGTACAGTGACTTTGAAAAAAGTCTTATAAAAGGCAATTCCCATTGACTCAGCCACATCATCAAACTCTTGATCAATCTGCTTAATCGTTGTAACCGCTGTAATATAACTGGTCGTAAAAAAGTGGGCAATCGTACATGCCACTAAAATCGCCATACTTTGATAGATACCATGCAAAGGATTTTGCGGATTGTTAAAAAAGAAGATATAGCCAAGCCCCAAAACAAGACCTGGAACTGCCATAGGAAGCAAAGCTAAGAATTTAATGATACTTCTAAGAGAGGATAAAACTTTACCTCTTTCAACGACATAAGCGGTCACAAAAACCAAAATTGTTCCTAAAAATGCACTCCAAAATGCCAAACGAATACTGTTAAAATACGAATCCCAACCGCCGCCATCCATGCTATTGAAGTCATAATGTTTTAAAACTAAGCTCAAATCATAAGGCCAAAATTTCATAAATGAAGCGAAGATGGAGACACTTAATATCATCAAAAGGAGTCCCACAACGGTTGAAGAGAACAGCAACATGATGTTATCAAAGAGTCCTGATGGTTTTGGTTTATACAAAACAAACTTTGCCCCCAAAACAGATTTTTGCTTCTTTTGGACAATGCCATCTGCGATAAAAGTGATGACTGACGGAATAAGGAGTAAAACACCAACTGTCGCACCTAGTTCAAAATTTTGCTGACCAATGACTTGTTTGTAAATCTCCGTTGCCAAAACAGCAAAATCCCCACCGATAACTTTAGGCACACCAAAATCAGTAATGACGAGCGTAAAGCTGACCAAAACTGCCGAAACCAAACCATATTTGACACTGGGTAAAGTAATCGTAAAAAACTTCTTGACACCATTTGCTCCCATGCTCTGCGCCGCCTCATAAAGCCTTGCATCAGATAAGCTAAGGGCACTTAGAAGTATCATTAGGACATGGGGAAAAACATAAAAACACTCACCTAGAACAATGCCCCAAACGCCATAAATGGAACCATCCCCCATCCACGATTTGAGCATCCCTTGATTTCCAAACAAATAGACAAACGAAATCGCAGGCAACAAAGAGGGTGCTAAAAGAGGAATAAGGGCAAGATAGCGAAACAAAGGCTTAAAAGGTAGACAAGAGCGCATCAGCGCATAAGCAAAAATAAAAGCAATCGGCACAATGATAATTGTGACCACACAAGAGATAAAAAGCGAATTATAAATCAGCGAAAGCGCCCTTGGCTCACGCAAATAAGCGATAAAATTGTCCAAAAAAACAAAACTTCCCGCATGGGCATAGAAGCTTTTTTGTAAAATTTCTATCAAAGGCAAAAAGATAATAATCCCTAAAATAAGGAGCAATAGCCCCATCACAACCATCAAAATAATTTTATTAGAATCATGCCAAATACTACGCATTTTCCTCGTCCATAAAGTAACAAACATCACTTGGTGCAATACATAATTTAAGCAAACTTCCCTCTTGAATCGTACCTTTTACCAGTGCTTTATGGGGAAGGTCAATGAGTAATGAATCTTTGAGTAGACCTCTAACACTCATTAAAACCCTACAAAAGCTTCCCAAAAAGGTTACTTTGAGGACATCACCTTCAATGATGTTGACCTCTTCATAAGTCTCATAATGAAGTTTAATGTCTTCAGGGCGAACCAATAATTTGATCTTTTTTTCCAAACTAGGTTCATTTGTGGGTAAGATATCTACTTTAAATCGCAACTGCCCTACTTGGAAGTAGCCACTCCCTTTATAAACAGCACTCAAAAGATTGATTTTCCCAATAAAATCCGCCACAAATAAACTATTGGGATGATGATAGATTTCTAAAGGTGTACCGATTTGCTCGATAATCCCATGGTTCATCACCACTATTTTATCCGCAATGCTTAAAGCCTCTTCTTGGTCATGTGTCACCATAATCGTCGTAATGCCAAGGTTCTTTTGAAGCTCTCTGATCTCTTGACGAAGATGTTCTCTCACCCTCGCATCCAGTGCTGAGAGAGGTTCATCTAGCAGTAACAAAGAGGGATTAGTTGCGATGGCTCTAGCAAACGCAACGCGTTGTTGTTGCCCACCACTGAGTTCACTGGGGTATTTTTCTTCGCTTCCACTCAAACCCACAAGGGCTAGAAGTTCTTTGACCCTCTTTTTGGCTGCTTTTTTTTCAATGTCTTGCTTTTTAAGTCCATAACCGATATTTTTAGCCACGCTTAGATTGGGGAAAAGCGCATAGCTTTGAAAGACAATCCCATAGTCTCGCTTGGAGGGTGGCAAATGGGTTATCACTTTGCCATGTTGAATGATTTCCCCCTTATCGCACTCTTCAAGACCTGCGATAATGCGCAGCAAAGTCGTTTTGCCACATCCTGATGGACCTAAAAAACAGACAAGTTCACCTTTTTTGACTTCAAGATTGATCTCTTGTAATGCCACAAAATCATCAAATCGTTTTGTCACATTGGTAATGGTGATAGCATTTTCTAACACACGAGTTCCCTTATAGCAGGGGAAAATTCCCCTACTGTGATTTATTTTTTTGGTTCAGACTTTGATTCGTAGCGTTTTGACCACTCTTTTAAAATGGCTTCTCTGTTTTTTGCAGACCATGCAAAGTCATTTTGAATCAGCATAGATTCGTAGTTTGCAGGGATATTTTCGATTTTTTGAGAAAGCCCTTTGTAAGCAACCACTGCAAAGTTTTCAGCATACAGTTTATTAGCATCTTCACTGCTTGCCCAGTTGACAAATTTTTGAGCAGCATCTAAGTTTTTAGTTCCTTTGACGATTGCTGTAGCTTCCAAATCCCAACCTAAACCTTCTTTAGGAAAAACGATAGCAATAGGAGCGCCCTCTTTTTTGGATTTTGCCGCACGGTACTCAAAACTGATTCCGATAGGAAATTCACCAGCAGCAGCCATTTTGCATGGTTTTGAGCCAGAGTGAGTGTATTGACCGATGTTTTCATGGAGTTTATCCATGTATTCCCATCCTTTATTTTCACCAAAAATTTTAAGCCATGCGGTCACATCCAAAAATCCCGTCCCTGAACTTGCAGGATTTGGCATGACGATTTTGCCTTTGTAGATGGGCTTTGTAAGGTCTTCCCAACTGGTCGGCAAGGGAAGGTTTTGTTTTTTGGCTTCGACTTCGTTAAAACAAATCGCACTACCCCAAACATCATTTCCTACCCAAGCAGGAGGGTTTTTGCTATCACGAAATTTCGCTTCGATTTTATCCAAAGACTTAGGCGCATAAGGATGAAGCATGTCATTTTGTTCTAAAAGGACTAAGCTTGTAGCTGCTGTTCCCCACACAACATCGGCTTGTGGATTGGCTTTTTCTGCTAAAAGTTTTGCAGTGATGATGCCTGTTGAGTCACGAACGATTTTTACTTCAACATCTGGCTCAACTTTTTTGAATGACTCCAAATAAGGTTTGACTTGATCAGACTCCAAAGCGGTATAAACAGTGATACTCTCCTTTGCTATCAGTGAGCTTCCTGCTAGAATCACACTTGCAAAAACACATAACCCTTTTTTAAACATTGCTATCTCCTTCGTACAAATTTTCCCTTAATGCTACCGATACATAACCACAATTTGATTACGGTAACCGCTTTGTAATAGAACGCGCTGTTTTCAATAAAATGTACATGTAAACACCATTGGTGATAATAAGTCCAGCAAAAATATTGATTCGTTCATGCTCAAGAAACGCTACATGTAAGAAGAGAAGGTTGGCAATAAAAATAAGCAGATAGTGCACAAAACTGACATCCCAAGGCGCTATATTTTGATAACTCTTATACGCTTGTGCGATACCTCCGATAAGGTTAAACGAACCCATAAGCGCAACGATAAAAATACCAAAATCCTTTTTGGAAAAACCAACCCTTTGACTTTTACTAAAAATATAAGCAAAGGTCAGTGTGTGTAGCGCAAGCTCCACCATCTTCACCTCACCCAAGGTACCTTTGCTCCAAAAGATATAACTGATTAAGGTAATGAAAGTCACAAGATAGCCATTTAAGGCTATCCCATCACCTCTTTTGGTTTTATAGGTTTTGTAGAGCTGAAAAAGATACGCCACAAAGACCAATGCAAATCCACCCTCTAAGGCATAGGGAATTACCAAAAAATGGCCTCTTTAACCGCATCAAGTAAACGAACGATGTCTTCAGGATAGACATCTCCAATGGTTCCAATTCGGAAACTATCAATGTTAGAAACTTTCCCAGGATAAATCACAAAACCTTTTTCTTTGAGATTTGCATAGAATATCTCAAAATTATAATGACTCTCTTTTGGACTATAAAAACTGGTAATAATAGGACTTTGGAGAGATCGCTCTACCACACACTCAAATCCTAATGCTTCCATGCCCTCAACAAGCAATAACTGATTGGCACGATAACGCGCATTTCTTTTTTCTACGCCACCCTCCAAAGTAAGCTCAATCAACGCTTCACTAAAAGCATGGACAACATGCGTTGGAGAGGTGAAACGCCATTTTCCATGACCTTTTTCCATCACTTCCCATTGGTCGTAGGCATCAAGGCTAAGGGAGCGTGCATTGCCCTTACATTGTCGTATAACCTTTTTCTTAAAAAGCATAAAACCAAAACCAGGAACACCTTGTATGCACTTGTTGGCACTAGAGATAAGTACATCAATATCCAAAGCATCCATATCGATAGGGATACCTCCAAAACTACTCATCGCATCAACGATAAAAAGCTTGTCGTATTTTTTAACGATTTTTCCTATCGCTTCAATGGGATTGATAACGCCCGTTGTCGTCTCACAATGCACCACTGCCACAGTTGTGATGGAAGGATGCTCTTGAAGGGTTTGCTCTAAACTTTCAAGGCAAAAAGTCTTCATTTCCAAAGCCGTCTGCTTTATCACAGGAATAGAAGCATACTCTGCAATACTCGCCATTCGTTCACCATAAGCGCCATTGGCTAAAACCAAAAGTGTATGTCCATCATCAGGCATAAGCGTTTGAAGTGCTGATTCGACACTAAATGTACCACTGCCTTGCATCAGCACTGCGGTATAATCATTTGTTTTTGAACCTATCGATACCAGTTCTGTACGAATAGCTTGTACCACATTATTATAATCTTCATCCCAAGTACACCAATCTTTAAGCATGGCACTTCTCACACCCTTAGTCGTACTCAAGGGTCCAGGCGTCAAGAGAAGATAAGGATTTTCTGGAATTAAATCAGGATCAATTAATTCGTAAAGCCTATCACACATGGCTTTTCTCCTTTGATGATTTTTTCGTTGATAATCTCAATTAAGGGCAATGCCTCCCAAATACCATCAATCACATAGTGCGCCCCAGCATCTTTAAGTCTTTTTCGTGCGTGTGCTATTTTATCTTCTCTTATTTCTTGAGGTAATTTTTCAAATTCTTCTTCACTCAAACCTAATTCATTGCCGCTCATCGCAACACCGATACTCCAACATCCTGCATTTAAACCCTCACGAATATCACTGACCGTATCGCCAATTTTCACTACAGAAGAAAGGGGAAACATCTCAAGTTCTATTGCATTTTTATAAATCATAAATGGATTTGGACGACCAGGAAGATACGCGGAAGGACAAATGTAGCATTCAGGACGATAGCCCTCTTTAGCTGCTTCATGAAGAACAACTTCCATCATAGAACAAGTATATCCTGTGGTAGAACCCAGTTTTATGCCCTTATGTTTCATCGCTTCAGCAAAAGAAACCGCGCCACGAATAGGCTTACTATGTTTTTGAAGAGAATGAAAAAGTGCAGGTTCAAAATGATGATAGATAGTTCGAGCATCTTCTAGCTCAGGGTAACGCCCAAATTGGTCAAAAAAACGATTTTTTGCAGACTCCAAAATAGCTTTGGTATGGTCAAGTTTGAGCATACCCATATGGGCTCTAATCTCTTCAAAACTTACCGTAAAACCAAACTTCTCAAACGCTTCTTTAAATGCCGCCACAGGAGAGAGCGACCCAAAATCAACCATCGTCCCTGCCCAATCACAAATAACACCTTGAATGCCTTGACTCATCATTTGCCTCCTAATATTGTGGGAGTATCCTACAAAGAAAGAGTATCAAGACGATTACAAAGGTGTTTTTCGAGCCTATTGTGGGCTTTTAGATGCTTCCAAGAGGACATATTCACTTAAAGGTATCTCTCCGACTAAAAGCTCTTCAATGACACCTTTGCCATTTAAGACTTTTAATTTTGCTTTGACTTCAACGCCACTTCGAACCCTGAGTACTTTTTCCGCTTTAGGTGCAATATCTTCACGCATATAAAAACGATCATAGGGGAGAGAAAAATAAACCATAGAAGAAGTGTTATTTTGAGTATTTCTTAGCTTATTATTCTTAACATTGACTTCTAAAAAATTGCCTATTTGAGGCTTTATAAAAGTGATTTCTTTTACACTATCCAATTTTTCTTGATGCTCTAAAATGGCATACCCCAAAGATTGATTTTCCTTGCTCTGCCCTTGTGCCATAGGAGCTTTGGTCGCATTTTCAAAACGAAGCGTTACATAACGACCACGAAAGGGATCATAAGGGTCAAGCGGTAAGACTTTAAAATAAAAGCTCTCGCCCTCTTTGAGGATTTTTTCATAACTCATGATTTGAAAAAGCACCACACCTATTTGGACTAAGCACAATGCGCCAAAGACAATCCCCAAAATAAGTTTATAATTTTTCATGCTTTTGCCTTAAAATAACGCCTTGCCATCGCATTCATCGCTAAAAAAAACATACCTGTTACAATAAAAGCAACGCCTTTAGCCACCAAATCAAACTTAGCATCCATAAAATGAATCCACACACCAAGAGCGATAAGAATCATGCCTTGATTAACCAAGCCTATCTTTGCCTCTTTAGCACCACAGTAAATCATCCACGAAGCACCCGCAAGCAATGAAGCATTAAGCAAAATCATCGCTTCATAATGGGATGTTTCGGGTTGGCTTTGTAAAATATTGTATACCCAAAATATCAAAGGGGTGAGTATCACTAAACTTTCGGAAGGAACTTGTTTGGCAGTTCGTACCAAAAATCCCACCAGTGCCAAAAACAAAATCACTAAAATCCACAAGAGCCAACCATGATATTCTGGCTGGTCAATATATGAAAAAGGTTTGTCCATCCACTTCCACGAAGCAAAAGAGACATGACTGAGGAGCAAAAGAAATGCCCCTAGTTTTCCGATGCGTTCAAAAGGGCGTTGCCAAGTTTTTTCACCATGAGAAAGATACAACATCCCTGCGAGATAAAATATCGCACAAAAAAGTGCTCCTAAAATAAGCGTATGTCCAAGATTATGCGCAAATCGTGCATAAATGACAACTTCAACACTAAAAATAACCACAAGACAAATCGCCAATCCCCAACTCAGTAACATCGTTCCATTGGCATTTTTAGCCTCTTTAAGTCGCCAACCATAATAAGCCAGCCAAGCAAGCGCAAAAAGTATCAGTATCCACACATTAAAACTATGATTTGAACCCATATCTATCAGCGTTGTAAAATCATTTCGATTCATAATCCACACCATCGTCCACAAAAAAATCTGGAAGAAAGCAACCCCTGATGAGGGCATCAAAAAGACAATACCAAAAGAGAGTAACAACCAAATGGAGAGAAAATCAAGCGTAGTTCCACCAAGATGATAAGTCTGCCCGATAATCGCCAAAGAAGCCCCCACCATCAAAAACCACAACACGCCAGAGCCTTCTAAAAGTGCCTTATCCTGAGGTCTAAAATGCTTAACACCAAAAGCAAAAAGTTGTGAGCCTATCAAAAGGAGAAGTGCTAAAATAGTTCGCTCCATATGCCCCAATTGATCCCAGTTATACGCCAAAAGAGAGATGATGCCAAGCCCTACCAATGCAAACCCAAGTAAACTAAACGCCATCCCCGACGCACTTCCAAGCTTTTTTTCATCTTGGTAACGCACCAAAAGTGCCTTCGCCCCCTCTTGACTCACAATGCCCTCTTTAACCCAAGAAGGAAGTTCTTTTTCAAGCCACTGATAATTTTCTTTGCTCATAAATACCTTTACATGTAAAGATTAATCAACGATAAAAAGCTTCGCACCCACTGATGTATACGAACGATGTGCCATCGTATTATCCGCTACTTCATAACTCATACCTGCTTTTAAAAGATGGACTTCACCATTTTCAAGTTCGGTATAAAGCTCACCCTCTAAGCACAACAGAATATGCCCTTTTTGACACCAATGGTCAGCTTTATACCCAGCGGTATATTCCACCATGCGCACACGAATCGTAGCACACTGTTTGGTACGCCAAAAAGCACTTCCACTTTCGCCTTTGTACTCTACTTTTTTGATACTCTCCCAATCGGTTGTGCCAAAGGGAATATCTTTCATTTGCATAGCCAACCCTTTTTATCAAATTTCTTTACAAAATGCTTCCCAACCCAATTTTCGCAAGACACAAGCAGGGCACTCGCCACAGCCGTAGCCCCAACTGTATTTGTGCGTATGGTCACCGTTGTAGCAGGTATGTGATTCATCAATCACCAATTCTAAAACACCCTCAGCTTTAGAGAGTGCAAAGG
>JAQWCT010000257.1 GCA_028705785.1 Sulfurospirillaceae bacterium
GGGCTGCTTGTGCAACCCATCCAAGCCAAGGCACTTTCATAAGCGTGCCAAATACTCCTGATACCATTTCGATAATCGGGTCAAGTAGTCCACTACTTCCAGCAGCTCCCCCGAGTACTGCACTAATTAATATTGTTCCAAGACCCCCTGTAAATGCTCCAATAATTCCGCCGAGAACAGCCCCAAAGATGCCACCTTTTCCACCACCTTTAAGATTATAAAACCCATTCGCATCAATACTTGCTTTGTCAAAAAAACCAAGTTCGTTAGGGTCGTATCCACCAGCAAACATTGAAGGACTTTTAAGGTCACTTACAATTTTTTGAACATAAGAAACATCAAGCAAGCCACGATTATCAAGCCTACTTCCTGCTATCAGCGCACTAACAACACTTTTGTTTTTATTAACAGCACTCGCAGGGATGACCGCCTCTCCTTTAGAGATCATTGCAGGGATAGTATCGTTCCTGTACGCATCTACAGAGTTGTACCCACCACCTGCTAAACCATACTTTCCACTCCCCCAAATCGTACCCTCAGCGAAGTTGAGAAAAGGGATGTCTATGCCTAGAAAGGTTTCGACGAAGCCTTTGCCTGTAGCTCCACCGCTTGCCCAAGAGTTCATAAAACTCATTATGATCTTTTTAGTTGCAATCTCGGCGACCATATTAAAAAATGAGGTTTTAACGCTGCCCCAAAGGTTTGTAAAAAAGGTGTTGATACTTTTTATCTTACCTTCCATCATATCCACGAGAGAGCTTTGCATCGTACTTTGTACGTTTGTTACCATTGAGGCAAAACCCTTACCAACAATGAGATTATAATTTTCCCAATCTTTTGTACTTTTTTCAAGGTTAGAGCTTATAGCACTGTAAAGGTCTTCATAGATACCTTTACTCTCAAGGTATGCTTTTTTCTCATAGGCTATTTTTTTGTCAAGCTCGTCTTTAGTCAGTTTCGTATCATCAAGGCGAAGAACTCGCTCCAACTCAGCCCACGCGGAGGCATAGTCTTCTATTTTCTCATAATAATCTTGTCTCTGCTTTGAGGAAGCTATGAGGTTTGTTTTTTCCTCTTTTTGCTTCTTTTCTAAGGCTTCACTCTCTTTTTTTGACTGCTCATCTGCCTTTTTAGCGGTTGCCTCGTTGATGTCTCCTAGCTGTGCTGCATACCATACATCCAGTTTCTCTTTTGCTCCAACGAAAGAGCCATACCTCGCTAAGTCCTTCGTATACTGAAGCTGTAGCTCAACGTAAGGCTTACTTATCTCATCGGCTTGCGCTTTGGCTGTTTTATCGGAGATGTCAATGACCCATTTCGAGTAGTCTTCAGCAAGCTTCTTGGTTTCAGCTTTTACTTTTTTATCGGCTTCTAATTGCTCTTCTGTCTTACCGATAATCGTATCGCTTGTCTTTTTTGAGGTTTGAGCTGTGTTATTAAGCTCGGCTTGTTTGCTTTTTTCATTTTTTAAAAAAGAATCTTGGAGATCATCAAAAATCTTATTGCTGCTATCAAGGTTTTTAACATAACTTGAGTATTGCTCATCAAGCGCATAGGTTGCCGCGATCTGTTGGTTGATTTTATGTTGTTGTGTCTTGATCGCAACATCCCACTCTTGTGCGGTTGTAGAGGAAAAAGGATTGAGCGAGTCCATCTTGGCTTGCGCTTCTATGACCTTTAAACCTATCTGATCTGTCATAATGGAGACATTTAGTTTTAACTGCTCATACCCTAGCTCAAGCCCTTTCCATACCATTGCCCAACCCGTAAAGACTTGGGAAACACCCTGAACTGCTTGAATAATGCTTACGGCTCCCCATTTAATAGAAGTGCCAAGAGTATCCATATAGTCGGCATTGCTTGTTATGGTTGAGAACTCTTTATTAAATGTACGAACTGCCTCTTTTGCTCCATCAAAGAGACCACTGTTTACCGCTAAATCTGCTTTAAACTGTGTCCAATTGTCTGCCATATTTGAGGTTAGCCCCTCCCATGTGTTAGAGAGCAAATCCATACTCCCTTGGTATTTATCGTTAAAAATAGCTCCAAGGGTTGATTTTATAACTTCAGAATTGTTTTGAACGATGGCTTGTTTGGCTTCACCACTGGAGTTTGTCCACGTGTATTTAATGTAATCGCCCTGGGCGGATGCTTTGATGCCGAATTCTTTAAGTCGCTCATTTTCCCCTGTGAGAGCGTCCGCCATCATTTCCACGGCGGAGTTAAGGTCTTTGCCCATCGCGGCAGATGTATCGCCTAGCATTTTAAGCGTGCCATCTGTTGGGTCAATGCCATAGCTTTTCAGCTTTACAAAGGCTTTGGTAACTTCGTTAAGTTCATAAGGAGTTTTGGCAGCGAACTCTTTTACCCAAGCAAATGAGGTTTCTGCTTTTTCGGAAGAGCCTTCGAGGGTAGTAAGGATTGTTTTATACTTTTCAAATTCGCCTGCGGTGTCGAGAAGCGCCATAACGCCTTCTTTAACAGCACCAAAGGCAGACTTTAAAAAATTTAAGGCAAGCCCTGCGTTGGCAAGGTCTTCGACACCTTGCCTAAGGGTGTTAACTTTAGGGGAAGAATCTTTTGCTTTTTTCCCAAGATCATCTACTTCATCGCCGACGACTTCTATCTGCCCCGTTTGGGCGTCGACACTGACTTTGATTTTGAGTTCTTGTGTTGCCATTCTTTTATTACCCCTAAGAAGCTTTTGCAAGCCGCATGTGTTTCAAGGCACTCAAATCCGACATTACATGTAAAGTCTCTGATGACTTCGTAGTTGATTCGGTAGTGCCCACCTATGTTTTCCATACTTAAAAAAAATGCCTCAACAAGCTGTAAAGCGTCATAATTTAGAGCCGTTCGTACGGGGACGGCTGCTTTGTTTTGAGAGAGAATAAACTCCTCTTTTATGTAAGCACGAGCAGCGCTTACCGTGTCTTTTTTTGCTTTGCTGCCTCAGCTTGCACCGCTTGGATAAACTCGTTCGCA